>JAJXWR010000134.1 GCA_021781515.1 Pseudomonadota bacterium | reverse complement strand
AATTTTTTTTTCGGTGGCTTATAACCATCACGTACATGCGATACATCGCGCATATAAATCAACGTGCCATTAACGGCCTTGATTGGCAGATTATTGACCTCTTCCACCGAATCGACCGCATCATTTAAACCCACCAGATATTCAAATTGACCGATTTTAACAGTTCCCGCCGGAATAACCTGATTCTGTAATGCCAACGCATGTTCTATATCCTGCGCCGATAGTCCTTTGGATTGCATGGCGATCGGATCCAGATCAATCTGCACCTGACGCACCTTGCCTCCATAAGGCGAGGGAACCGCAGATCCTCGCACAGTCGCCAGTGCCGGGCGAATAAAATTCTGCCCGTAATCGAAAATTTTCATCTGGCTGATTTTCTTGCTGGACATTGCCAACTGGATAATAGGCACGGTCGATGCGTTATAATTCAAGATTAGCGGCGGAGTAATCCCCGCAGGCATCTGTTTAAGTACCGTTTGCGAAATCGACGTCACTTGCGCTGTCGCCGTACGGATATCAACGGTCGGCTGAAAGAAAATCTTGACAATGCCAATCCCATCCATCGACTGACTTTCAATATGCTCAATATCATTGACTGTCGATGTCAAGGCCCGTTCATAGTAAAAAATGACTCGACCCGCCATGTCATCCGGGGCGAGGCCATTATAAGTCCAGACAACACTGATGACCGGAATCCGGATATCCGGGAATATATCCGTTGGTGTTTTCATCGCCGCCAACGGTCCGAATATCAGAATTAGAAATGCTAACACCACAAAGGTATAAGGACGACTTAAGGCTACACGAACAAACCACAACATGCCACAGAACTCCAGGGTAATAGGTACAGGGTAATGGGTACAATGTACAGGTCTTGACATCCACTCCGACTTAAAGGTCGGAGATTTCTCCGACGAGACGCTCATGTCCAAGCGCAAGAACATTCCTGGCGGCATTAACATCGCCGCTGCGAGTGATACCGCACTCACCACAGGTCCATTCTCTTATTCGTAAACCTTCCTGCCCCTTGGGGCCAGTGCGCTTTTTACAGACACTACAGGTTACGGTGGTATAGCTTTCATCAACCACTTTCAAAACCACGCCAGCGTTAACACCTTGGTATTCCAGCCATGAATTCGCCATGCCGATGTTAACCCGACGGGTGCTTGCTACGTTGCCAACGCCAATCACTGCATTCTCGTTGACGAGTTTAGGGCTGGGTGGGTGCCGATCAACCCGTCTGCGGTTCTTGATTTGAGCGTGAACCGCCTTGATGCGTTGTTTTTTCCTCGCTCGCTGTGCTGTTGCCAGTGGTAATTCCAACGGGCGGTAATGAGGATCAGTGAACGGGATTCCGTCTAAAACCCGGACAGCTGCATTAAAATCGGACTGTGATAGCCCGTCGCTTTCCCCTACGTTGTAACAATCCCCTACGTTGTAACAGATGCCATTGAGACGAACCTGTCCGTTCTTCCACTTGGCTATGCCTGTATTCAACGACATCCAAGCCAGTGTCGATTGCTTGAACTGCTTACGGCGGGGGGCATATTCCTTGGCCGCACCTACTGTATAGAAGTGCAACTCAAACACCAAAAAAAACAAAGGACATTCTCGAATGAATCGACCAGAGAGTTCGTTCAGGTGGTTCCGGATACAGTTCACCGCCATTACCTGTGCAGCAAGAACCTTAGTGTGCTTGTCAGGCACTCGGATTTTTAAGGTCTTGATCGCCAACGTGCCACCCTCTTGATACTGCTATTATAGACAAATAAAACCAATATTCAACTGCATACTTATAAACCCCGTGTAAACGATGGCGTTATAAGCACTAACGGCTAACCGGGACGCCTACTGTAGCAAATCAGAGCGCTACCACATAATGAATAAAAAATTAGCCAAGGCCATTGAAGAACTAGCCGATTACTTGCCGATCGTGTTTGAGTGGGCGTACCCGTGCACTGCAAGAGGGTTTGAGAAACCGGAAGGACTGTTAATTCGACGACACAAGGGAGCCTAGGACAACATCATCAATTGGTCGCCAAGGCTACTGAACATTGAAGATGCGCTGAAACAGCAACCTACTCCCCATAAAACCTGCACCATATAATGAACATGCAAAGACAACTCAGTAAGCCAACGCTTGATATTGCGATGCAGAGGCTTAAAGCCAATATGGATGAATCCGGTCTGTCTGCTGTTTGGTGGACGTTGCACGACCTGAAGCGGAAAGGCGTTACCGAGGCAAAAGACACATCAATCTCAGAGCACAAAACAGAAGCCATGTGCCAGCGTTACAACGTCGGACTGGATAAATTCAAACCGCCAGCATAGCGGTTTGTTCCTAAACCAGATTTTTTTTGTGCCTAAAGTCTTAATCTCTTCAAGTCATGGCTAAGATTACTTGAAATATATCAATGTGTTAATGGTGCCGGCACCAAGAATCGAACTCGGGACCTACTGATTACAAGTCAGTTGCTCTACCTGCTGAGCTATACCGGCATAGCCATCTATTGTACATCAGACTTTTTTACTCGTCGACTTTTTACAAAAAATTTCTGCAACTATTCAGCATATCTAGGGCAGAAATATATTTTGAAAAGGGATTGACACGTTTTTTCGGTTTTTATATTTTGTTGTCGGATGCTTAAGTTTTGAATAATTAAAGGCACGCTCAAAAAACTACGCAATAATCAGCGTAGCGGTAACCCATGAAGCGAGCATTCCTGCGCCCACCAAAAAATCAGTCGACATTCAGCAAACTTTTGATCTGGTAGAAAAGTTGCTCAATGAGGAACCTAATCTGTCGCCCGCTTTGGCGGCAGCGATTCGTTTGGCTTATGACCCTTTTTCAAACCATACTCCCTCAGCTTTTCAAAAATAGCCGTAACAGCAGTAAACCTGCTCCGCTGGATTTTGATACTGAAGTCTTGCGTTTCATGATTCGCACAGGCATCCTGTTTATCCATAATTCGGGTAAATGCGACATCTGCATGACGAAAATTCAGCAAACACTTTCAGGCGACTTCCACTTTCAGGCACTTTCAGGCGACTTCCGCTCCTTAAGGAGCGGTGCCAGCACCTTTTACACTGTTCAATACCGGCCCTGAAAAACAGCCTGATTTTATTCAAAATCTCATGAATACGACCAAAGGTGCTGAATAATTACCAAATCCCTTTAGTCGGATTCCGCCATTTGATCGGGAACTGCCGCTCGCACAGTGGCTGCGACCCGGGGAATAACCAGGCAAAACTCGGTACCCTGTCCTTCAACTGAACTGACCTCAATCGTGCCAGCAAACAGTTCTGAGACCAGATTATGCACGATATGCAGCCCTAAACCGGTTCCTCCTGCCCCCATCCGGGTGGTGAAAAATGGATCAAAAATGCGTTTCAGGTACTCCGGTCGAATACCACAGCCGTTGTCCACAAACCGCAATTCGACCCGATCGGCATCCTGTAGTCGTGAATAAATGTCGATTTTACCCTCCGTACGAGAACCAAAGGCATGGGTGACTGCATTTGCTACCAGATTGGTGATAATTTGACCCAACGGGCCTGGGTAACTATCCATCTGGATTTCCGACCCCTGGTGCAGTTCGATGGTATGGCCTTTGGGCTTCAACATTGGCCGCAAAGTCATGGTCAATTCCTGCAACATCACCGACAGATCAAACTCGCGTCGGCGTTCACTGGTCTGATCCACCGCCACCTGTTTGAAACTGCTGATCAAACCGATCGCCCGACGTAAATTACTCTCTATCAGTTGGCTGGCTTCCCTGCTGTCCTGTAAAAACTGATTGAGTGCAGAGCGGCGTACATGGCCACTGGCCACTTCTGCATGGACCTGCTGCACCGAATCGCGCAAGTTGGTACTGGCCGTCAGTGCCACACCGATTGGTGTATTCATTTCGTGCGCCACGCCGGCAACCATGCCTCCGAGCGACGCCAGACGTTCGTTACGCTGCAGGGTATCGCGCATCAGACTCAGTTCAGTAATATCAGTGATCAACACCACATGACTGCCTTCCTTGGCCAGCAACCGGGTAAATTCCAAGGTCCGTGCATCCTCGGTATGGACAATTTCATGGGACGGAGAGACCCACTGCGGCCAAGGGCGGTAGCTATCAAACATTTCCCCCTGGCTGCGCAACAGTTGGAGAAAATCATCGCGCCGCATGCCAAGTGATGCCTGCTGCATGGTCTTGGGGAAAAAATTCAGGGTCTGTTGATTCCACAAGGTCAGGCATTGTTCAGCACTCCACACCATGATGGCACTGTCCATGGTATCCAGAATCAGTTGCAACTGTACCGCCAGGGATTCCTGTTGTTGTCGGGCCAAGGACTCCGCCTCGGCTTTTTTTGCCAATTCGATCATGCTCTGCGCATGCCGCACCCGCAGACGAATCACCCCGATGCCATAGGCGAAATCCGCCACCAACTCTTGTAACAGATCAATTTCTTCGGCACTGAAGGCATAAGGCTGACCGGCGTAAATCGAAAAGACGCCCTGGGAACCATCTTCCAGCGCAAAAGGAATCCCTATACTCGAATGAAAATCATACAGGGCTGCCCGGTCTCTCCAGTGTGAAAATGAGGGATCCTCTGACAAATTGGTAACCACCATGGGCTGGCCGGAACGTAGAGCCCGCCCGGCAGGACCCATCCCGTAAGGTACTTCCGCACGGGTAATATTCAAATCCTTCACATACTCTGTGCCTTCACCCGCCCAAGCCTGTGGACGAATCGAGCCGTATTCGTCATCACGGACAAAACCCACCCAACTCATCCGGTGGCCACATTCTTCCACGACAATGCGACAGATTGCATGTTGATAGTCTTCTTCACGGCTGGTGCGTACCAATGCCTGGGAACTGCGACTCAACGCCCGCTGAATGCGTGATAGTTGCGTCAGCCGCACATTAGCCTGTGCCAGCAGCCGGGTTTTCCCCTGCACCAGTTCTTCCAGATGATTGCGATGCCGGGCCAGTTCCTCCGCCAGCATCCGCCGCTCACTGATATCGCGCGCTAAAATGATATAGCGTTCCAGGTGCTCATCCGCTGTACGTTTGCGCCCGACCGACAGTTCAAACCAGATCATGCGCTGGTTAAGTATCAAGCAGATGG
>JAJXWR010000040.1 GCA_021781515.1 Pseudomonadota bacterium | reverse complement strand
GTGTTGGAAGCCATTGCCCACGCATCGCCTGAGCAGATTGAGATCTGGCTGGATCGGCTGCTGGATGCTGAGAATATGGAAGCTGTGTTTGCTCCTTAGGGATCGTATGGATGGTTGGGTGAGCGCCATCCTCTGACTGGATGACGGGATGGGGTATGGTGAAGTGCAGCCTGCGTGTGCTTCGTTGTTCCAGAGTCCCGGAGTCCTAGTTGGATTTGATAGCCGGGTCTACACACACTGCGAGAAATGCTGCCGATGGTTCGTTGAGGATTTCTATACCAGATCGTCAAATCATGTGATCTGATTGTGTCAAAGGATCAATGCGATGCATCGGACGTATTCCCTGCATCAGAAGCGCATTGCCGACAAAGCTGTTCTGTGGCTGATTCGGTTCTGGTGGACAGGGTTCATGGCGGGTGGCGTGGTTATGGATAGGTCGGTGAAGGGATGGCGCAAGGCGGTTCACTGCCCCCCTATACTGATAAAAATGGACTATAGTTGCAGTTGATATTTTAATGTTCTGTTGGACTGGGAAATACTGACGAGTGCTGTGCGACGAGTGCTGTGCAGAGAACGTTGCTATAGGCGCTTCAGGTGGTTTAAACAGGGGTATCTTGTCGGCATGGCCAGCTAAATACAGCGTGCCGATGGATACAGTGAGGCTAACGTGGCAAAAAGGAAACGTGATCAGGTCCGCCACACGGCATAGAACGTTGTATGTTTTGTGCTTTACCTCATCGGCATAAATGCCGATGGTTCACGTAATTAACTGATGAATCAGTCGATCAGGCCAGCGGGGGCCTCGCCAAACCAGTTTGCTCTGCTGGGGCAACGACGTTTTGCGCCGTTTTTCTGGACGCAGTTTGCCGGTGCGGCCAATGACAATCTTTTTAAATTCGCCTTTACGGTGATGGTGACCTACCAGTTGCAATTGCGCTGGATGCCCCCTGCCATGGCGGGTCTGGTGATTGGTGCATTATTTATCCTGCCGTATCTGCTGTTTTCTGCGACCAGCGGTCAGTTGGCAGATAAATATGATAAATCGAAAATAATAAAACTGATCAAGAGCCTGGAAGTGCTTATCATGTTGACGGCAGCCTGTGGCTTTTTTGCCAGGGAGGCGGTGCTGCTACTGGTGTGTGTGTTTATGATGGGCTTGCATTCGACGTTTTTCGGTCCGGTCAAGTATGCTTTGCTGCCGCAGGTATTAAATGAACGTGAACTGACGGGTGGCAATGGAATGGTGGAAATGGGGACGTTTGTCGCTATTTTACTGGGCAATGTTGCCGGGGGTTTGCTGGTGGCAATACCGCAGGTCGGGCAACAGTATGTCGCCATTTGTTGCATCGCCCTGGCTTTGCTGGGTCGCCTGGTGGCGCAGTGGATTCCGCTGGCAGCAGCGACGGATCCGACGTTAAAAATCAACTGGAATCCGCTGAGTGAGACTTGGCGTAACCTGAAAATGGCGCAAACGAATCTGGTGGTCTTTCGGTCATTGCTGGGTATCAGCTGGATGTGGTTTTTCGGGGCGGTGTTTCTTGGTCAGTTCCCCAGTTTTGCCAGAGATATCTTGCATGGTGACGCCACGGTGGCTTCATTGCTGCTCGTCGTTTTTTCAGTAGGAATTGCTCTGGGGTCGCTTTTGTGCGAAGTATTCAGCCGTCGCCATGTTGAAATTGGCCTCGTGCCTCTGGGTGCCATAGGAATGAGTGTGTTTGCTCTGGATCTGTATTTTGCATCGAACCACTTGCCCCCTTCAGCCAGCCTGGGTGTCCGTGAATTTGTGCAACAGCAGGTGCATTGGCGGATCATGGGGGATCTGGGCCTGCTCAGTCTTTTCACGGGTATCTACAGCGTACCGATGTATGCCCTGATTCAATTACGTTCTGAGCCCAGTCACCGGGCTCGGGTTATTGCTGCCAATAATATTCTCAATGCGCTGTTCATGATTGCCAGTTCCGTTATTGTTGGCCTGCTGTTGCACGCTGGGTGCAGCATTGTGCAAATTTTTCTGTGTATTGCCATCGCCAACGCCGTTGTTGCTTCTTATATTTTTATGCTGGTTCCCGAATATGTCCTGCGTTTTGTGGCCTGGACGATGTCGCATCTGATTTATCGCTTTAAGGTGCAGGGGGATGAAAATATCCCTGTCAAAGGCCCAGCACTCCTGGTTTGCAATCATGTGAGCTTTGTCGATGCCATTTTGTTGATGGCCGCTTGCCCGCGTCCGGTTTATTTTGTGATGGATTACCGGATTTTCAGGATTCCAGTACTTGGATGGTTTTTTCGTTTGGGCAAAGCTATTCCGATTGCGCCGCAAACGGAAGATCCGGTGACTTATGCGAATGCTTTTGTACGTGCAGCCCAGGTGCTGGATGATGGGGATTTATTGGTTATTTTTCCGGAAGGGGGACTGACCCGTAATGGTGATGTTCAGTCCTTCAAAGGCGGATTCATGAAGATACTGGAACGGGCAACAGCCAATGGAACGCCGGTGAGTGTGATTCCCATGGCACTGATCAATCTCTGGGGTTCGTTTTTCAGTCGGGTGGAAGTGGTCAATGGCGAGCGGATGGCCATGGTCCGGCCTTTTCGTCGAGGGCTATTGAGCCGGGTGGGTATTCGTATCGGCCAGGCTTTGTCAGCGACTGAGGTGCAGCCAGAAGTGTTACGACAACACGTTATCCGTTTGTTGCATTCTTCATGAAGTGCCGGTTACTGGAGGGTTGTCTGATAAAGAAGTGCTGAGGTGATTGATGAATGTAAAACACTGGATCACTCAAGTGATTCCCGCAATTATTGCTCGTACCGGTAGTTATTTTCTTGAGGAATTTTCTATTCAGGTCGCTGAGGCAGCGCCCGGGGGAAATACGGCGAATGAGGTGCTGGATATTCAGGGACTGACGGCGGTGGTCGGCATTGGCGGGCCGTTCAGTATTCTGGTCGCCTTCAGTTTTGAACAACGACTGATTGATCAACTGTATGTAAAAATGACGGAAGGACTGGAGATAGAAGCCAGTGAGGAGAAAATGTATCGGGATTCTGTAGCAGGGGACATAGTCAATAATATTGTGGGTAATTGCACGGAGAATTTAGTATCATCGGGTATTAGGGTGACCCTGACTCCGCCGATGATTATTGATCATGTAAAAAATGTGCACCGGATGCGAGGTGCTGTTTTTATCAGTAAAATATTAAATACCAGTTTTGGTCGAGTTGATATTCACCTGATTGCTCCTGGTGAATTGTTTGATGACAAACTGAATTACAAGAAGTGAAGGCACCATGAAAAAACTGAAAATTCTTGTGGTAGATGATTCGTTGATTACAGTGAAGAAACTGGCAGCGATGTTAACGCAAATGGGGCATCAGGTCGTCAGGACGGCGGCTACCGGGAAAGAGGCGCTGGAAGCCTATAAAGAATGCACCCCGGATCTGGTCACCATGGATATTACCATGCCGGATATGGATGGAATCAAATCCACCCGTCTGATCCGGTCGCGTTTCCCGGAGGCGGTCATTGTGATGGTGACCTCGCACGGCCAGGAAAAAATGGTGCTGGATGCCTTGAAAGCCGGTGCCAAGGGCTATTTGCTCAAGCCATTCAAACAGGACAAGTTACAGGAACTGGTTGATTCCATGATCAAGCGGTTTTATCCCCAGAGGGAGGAAATCAGCGACGTTCCTGAAAAGGAAGAGGCAACGGCACAGGAGGCCACGGCACAGGAAGAGGCCACCGAAGCGCCTGAGGATCCGGTCATTGCCGAGACCGGGAATACCACTGCGTAAAACTCGGGCAAATGGCACGCCATGGGGCTGACAGAACTATTTAAGTACCGGTGGGCGTGGAAAATCCTTAAGCAGTAATATCCATCGGGAATTGAAGTGTATGTGGCCTGCGTTGTTTGATGTGGATTCAAGCTGGTATAAACAGATTTTTGCAAGTTCACCCGATCCTTCCTGGATCATTGAAAATAATCATTTCGTGGTCTGCAATGAGGCTGCGGTGAAGGCGTTGGGTTATCCTTCGCAGGAGGCCTTGTTGCATATCCATCCTTCACAGGTTTCCGCAGAAATCCAACCGGACGGAGAAGATTCCTTTATCAAGGCTGAGCGGTTGCTGGCGCAGGCAAGAGAACAGCAGACGTTGCAGTTTGAATGGCTGCATCGTCGCTACGATGCCTCGACGTTCCTTTCAGAAGTGACCTTGTCATGGATTAGCGTCAGCGGCCGGGAGTTCATACATTGTGTCTGGCATGACCTTAGTGCCAGAAAAACAGCGGAAGCGAAACTGCAACAGGCGCTGGCGGAAATTGATATTATTTTTCAGCATGCGCGGATTGGGATTGTTTATCTGGTGGATCGGCGGTTTTTCCGGGTGAACCAGACCTTTTGCACGATGTTTGGTTATTGCGATGAGGAATTGCTCGGGCAGACAACGCGTATGATCTACCGTTCCGAGGCTGCCTATCTACGGGCCGGGCAGGAGATTTATTCGGCGTTTGCCCGTAGTGAAGCCAATTATCGCTTTGATATTGAAGCTGTATGTAAAAATGGCGAAGAACTGGTCTGTGAACTGATTGGTTCAATGGTGGATCCTCCGCATGCCGAAAAAGGCTTTATCTGGTTGTTTACCGATGTAACCGAACTGCGGCGTACCCAGCAGGAAATCCGTTGTGCTCGGGAAGCGGCAGAACTGGATGCCGCAAAAATTGCGGCGAACGAGGCGCTGTATCGCCTGTTGACTGAAGATGCACTGGACGTTGTCTGGAAGGTGAATCGCCAGGGCCTCGTGGAATACATCAGCCCGGCCGATGAGCGCTTGCGCGGGTTTCCTGCGCAGGAGGTGCTCGGGCAGCCTATGCTGCAATTTTTTACTGAGGAAGGGATGCGGATCGTTAAACAGGCCTTTCAGGGAGCACCACAATGGGTTGCACCCGGCACGACGCTGCAGCCTGTCGTCTTCGAGGCACCGCACCGTTGTAAAAATGGGGAAACCGTCTGGGGTGAAGTACTGGCAAAGGCGGAAGTGGATGAGGCAGGACAGGTTACCGGCTACCACGGCATCACTCGGGAAAATTCGGCACGCAAGCGGGCGGAGGAGCAACTGGCGCATGCACTGGCTGAACTGGAGGTCATTTTTCAGAACCCGAGTACCGGGATAATTTATACAGTGGATCGCCGCATTATTCGCGCAAATAGAGCCTTTGAACGGATGACGGGACGAGATTTGGCAGAGATGCTGGGTCAGTCTACCCGGTTTATCTACCAGACAGAGGAAGATTATGCGGCGGCCGGTCAAAACATTACTGCTGCCTTCGCCGCAGGTCTCAGTTGCCGGTTTGATGTGACGCTGCAGCAACCGGACGGTTCTCTACGAATCTTTGAACTGTTCGGGACGCAGGTTGATGTTAATCAGCCACAACGAGGCTCAATCTGGCTTTATTCCGAAGTGACGCTGCTGCGGCAGGCCGAACGGGAATTGCGGGAAGCGAAAGAGAATGCGCAACGCCTGGCGCAGCGCTTCAAGGCTTCTAGTGACCAGGTGAGCCGTCTGCTGGATAATTCCGGACAGGGTTTTTTGGCCATTGACTACAGTCTGCGTGTCGATCCCATCTATAGTCGGGCCTGTGAAGACCTGCTGGGGGTGGTTCCGGCCGGTCAGTTGATTGATCAACTGCTGTTTCCTGAAGATCAGGGCGCACGGCAGCTGATGCGTGATTGTGTGTACGAGGTGTTTGGGGAAAAGGATGCCTGTACCGCCTCGATCTGCCTCTCTTTGTTGCCTGCAGAAATCCGTCTGGGGGCCAAGACCTTGCATGTGCAGTATATTCGTATTGAGACCGGGATCATGCTGGTGTTGTCGGATATGACTGAAGCCAAAAATCTGGCCGATCAGGTGGAGCGGGAAAGTCGTCGGCTGGAGATGATTGTGGCGGCGGTCACCGATGGTTCTGATTTTTTTGCCACCATTGCTGAATTCAGAGCGTTTGTGCTGGAGGGGAGTGTGGCCTGGCTACAGCGGCCCTGCGTCGATCTTTACCGGACGATTCATACCTTCAAGGGTACCTTGAATCAGTTTGGCTTTTACCAGCTGCCCCGGGAGTTGCATACCACGGAAGCCATGCTGCAACCGCTGATTGCAGAGGATTTGCAAACACAGGTGTCGGCTGATGTGGCCGCCATGGTATTTGAGGTGCCGTGGCAGGCGCTGCTGGAAGAAGATCTACTGGCAGTAACGCAAATATTGGGTCATGATTTTATAGAACGTCAGGGTATTGTGTCCTTGTTGCCGCAAAAAGCCCGAGAATTTGAACAGTTGGCTGTGCGATTATTGCAAATGCCGACGCAGTATTCGCCGGATGACCTGGCGTTGTTGCAGCAATTGGCTGCCTTACGTTCCGTTTCACTGCACAAGGAACTGGCGCAGTATGACCGTTTGTTGCAACGAATTGCCGGACGTCTGGAAAAGGAAATTGCGCCGCTGTGTATTGAAGGTGACGAAGTGGGTGTCAATCCGGAGGTGTACGGTGCATTCCTGCGCAGCCTGGTGCATGTTTTTCGTAATGCGGTGGATCATGGCATTGAAGATCCCATTATCCGTCTGGAGTCTGGCAAAACAAGTGATGGCCAGATCCGTTGTCGTATCACCCGAACCGCAGCGCAGTTATTGATCCAGATCAGTGATGACGGTGCAGGTATCAATATTGATGCACTGCGGGCCAAGGCTGAGCAACGAGTAGCGGCGGCGACGGTGTGGTCTGTTGCCGACCTGGTGTTTTATGATGGGCTGTCCAGTCGAGAAGAAGTCTCAGAGTTATCCGGACGGGGAATTGGTATGGCGGCTGTGCGTGCCGAGGTATGGCGGTTGAATGGTACTGTAGAAATAGAAACCACGCCATTGCAAGGCACGAGTTTTTGTTTCTGTTTTCCCTGCGTGGCCGGTCAGATTGCCACACCTTGAACTGAGTCTATACTTATTATTCATGGTAAAGGAGTTATAGTCATGTCCTCTGCGCCGGTAAAAATCGATCATTTGTTGTATCGACTGTTGCAGGAAGAAAATATTGATGCCTTTAACGCCGCGCGGCAGCGTGGAGAGACCTGCGATCTCTCCAATGCCATGCTGCGCGGACTTAAGTTGCGTAATATGGATGCACGTGGCCTGAATATGAGTGGTGCCTATATGAAACAGGCTGATTTGCGAGGGGTGGATTTTCGCGACACCTGCCTGGAAGGGGCCAGTATTTACGAAGCCAATGTCTCTGGCGTTTATTTTCCCGAAGAACTGCGGCCCTACGAGATTTTCATGTCGGTGCAGTTGGGGACTCGACTGCGTTACCGTAAAAAGGAATTGCCATAAAAAGGAATGAGGAATAATAATGAGGAAAATGAGAGCGCTGCTATGGTGGCTCAAGGCGTTTGGGTTGCAGTTGGGGGTCGTTGTTTTCCTGTTATCCGGCTGTAGTTATGACCGACAGGAGCACTATGTGTCGGCCACTCCGGCGGTGCGGTTATTGATTACCCAGTTTCTCGATGAACGCGGGCAGCCGCTGGCAAACAGTCAGGATGTGCGGATCAGCCGGCATGTGATGTATGCGGATATCTGGGTTTATGACGTCATGCCGGGTGAACACCTGCTGACCTGTCGTTTATTCTCAACCCAGGGACAAATTCGTGATGTCAGCGAACTATCGGTAGTGGTGAAGGCGCAGGCCCCACTGCATCGGTTTTGTACGTTCGAACTGAGCCCGTTTGACAGTGCCGGTTATTGGTCGCTGGATGTACTGGTCGATAATAATCAGGTACTGCACCGCAAATTGAATGTTTCCCACTAGAAAGTGCAGGGATTCAGGATTCAGGCGTCACTGTCAGTTGCAAAACGCAACAGGACTTTTTTTAGTCAGACGATTATACTGCATGCGTAGGGCGGGTCAGATGTACAGAAATGCACAGAAAATACTACTAATAAAAAGGGAATTTAAGCGTGAGGCGTTATTTTGAGTGTGTCAACCACTGGAAATTGCTCCTGCTGTTGGGGCTGTTGTTGGGGTTGTTGTCTCTGGGTGCCTGCGGAGACATGTCGCTGGCGCAGATCAAGAGCAATCTGAATCATCAACTGTCGACGACGCTGATCAACAAAACCACGGGAGGAGATTTTCTTTTTCCTATCCGCGGAATGGCGTTTCAGCCGGTGCAGCCTGTGGATGCGCGTGATGCTATTATTTATGTGTATCGGCCGTTGTCTGCCTGGAATCGGGATGAAGTAGAGACGCCCAGTTTTTTTGTGAATGGTCAGCGGGTTTATGGACTGAAAGGCGGCGGCTATTTCTGGCTGGAACTGGCGGCGGGCGATTATTACTTCATGGCCAAACGCGCTTTTTCCATCTTTAATTTCAAGACCATTTTTGATGTGCATTTTCGGGTAGAAGGGGCCAAGGCCTATTATTTCCGCTACGATGAAAATAATCTGGCTCCGGAAGACTATAAACCGGATCCGCTGGTGCCTTTACTGTGGGAGGGTCCGTTGCAGCAAAAAACTTATGGCCAGGCCATGCTGGAAATCAAGAAAACTGTACTGGAAGACTCGGCGGATTATGTTGATCATGACCGTGAATTGGTGTGGAAGCCATTTGATCTCTATCCCATGGACCATGATGTGAGTAAGGGACAACTGCAGATCCTTGATCCGGATCATGGGATACACCAACGCTATACCCCGGTATTGCATGCAGATACCAGTGAATTGCAAAATAATGTAGATAACAGCACCCGCTGGATGCCGGACTGGATGAAGCATTTTTTCCGTTAGGCGGATCAGTAACGACGACAGTTAGTAACGATACTTGACAGGTGAGAAGCATGGCTATCAATGATAGTGATCTGGAACGATTAAGGCAGGCTAAAAACCTGCTGGAAAATCCGGGAATTGCGGCACGGGCCACGGGGGCCTTGGGCAGGCCGGTGGAAGCCCTTATAGACAGTTTGCCACAAGGTGCACAGGAGACGTTGCATCATGCCGTTGAGGTGTCGTTGCAAAAAGCACTCAGCGTCGCCGTATCCAGTCTGGATGCCTCGGTCAAGGAGGTACCCGATAACTGGTTGCACAAGATTGGGGTGGCGGTCACTGGTGGAATTGGTGGTTTTTTTGGGTTGGCTGCGCTGGCGGTTGAACTGCCGATCTCGACCACCCTGATGTTACGTTCGATTGCCGATATTGCCCGCAGTGAAGGCGAATCCATCGGGTCGCCCGAGTCGCAACTGGCCTGTATTTCCGTGTTTGCCATGGGGGGGCAGGGTGCAGAAACTGCAGAGGCTATGGCTACGAGCAGCTATTATGCGACCCGACAGATATTGGCCCAGTCGTTGAATACAGCGGCACAATACATTGCAGAAAACGGGATTGCCGAGGCATCGGCACCGGCGATTGTGCGGCTGATTGCCGCCGTGGGCAGTCGTTTTGGAGTGCAGGTCTCCGAAAAACTGGCGGTACAAGCCATTCCGCTGATCGGTGCCGCTGGAGGAGCGATCATCAATACCCTGTTTATGGATCATTTTCAGGACATGGCCAAAGGGCATTTTACGGTGAGATCCCTGGAAAGAAAATACGGTGAAGCGGCGGTGCAACAGGCCTATCAGGCGCTGTGAGGCGGCGACCGTTCAGCCTGAGGGCGGAAGAATGGCGATGGTGATTTCCTCCCGGTCATGGTACAACTGGCGGGCGTAAAAACGGGCATCGGGCCGGTGTTTGCGAAGTGCTTGACGGATGATGTCCTGACAAAGCTGAACTTCATCCCAGCGCTTTTTCATGGGCAGTTTCAGGTTGGCAATGATCGCCTTTGCCAAATTGAACTGAACCCACAGTGCTACCAACTGGGCAATACGGTAGGGTTGTTCCACCATATCGCAGAGCATCCAGTCTACCCGTTGCCGGGGGCGGTAAATAAAACCATCGGCTTTCAGATGTTCGACCATGCCAGACTGCATCAGTTCTGCCTGCATAAGGCCGTGATCGACGGCGGTGACCAGCAGACCGCGCTGCACCATCTGCCAGGTCCAGCCGCCGGGTGCCGCCCCTAAGTCGACGACGCTTGAACCCGGTTTAAGCAGTCGGCTATGTTCCTCTGGCGGCAAAAAAACCTGCAAGGCTTCATCCAGTTTCAGGGTGGAGCGGCTGGGTGCACGTGCAGGCATTTTTAGACGGGGAACACCACCGGGCCAGGGAGAAGCGCTGTGTAGCCGAATTAATCCCAGGAGGATGTGCTGACCACTGATAAAAATCAGGTGCAAACGCCAGGGGCTGGTCTTCTGCCAGTGGTCTCGCACTTGTAATCCCTGAAAGAGGCGGGATTCCAGGGCACGGGCC
This sequence comes from Pseudomonadota bacterium, assembly GCA_021781515.1. Classification (GTDB taxonomy): domain Bacteria; phylum Pseudomonadota; class Gammaproteobacteria; order Pseudomonadales; family Moraxellaceae; genus JAJXWR01. The sequence goes on along the minus strand of JAJXWR010000040.1, from coordinate 14,159 downwards.
AGCCGACTGAGCGATTTGCCGTCATTGGTATCCGCTGTTTCGCACAGCAGTTGGGAGACTTTCAGATAGGGTGGTAGTGCATTGAGCAGGGCGGAAATCCGGTCGGAGGTATCAATGTCCTGAAGTGTTGCAAAAACAGCACTGCATTGTCTGGCAAAAATCCATTGCGGCCAACAGTGATCGAGAAAATTCAGCAGTTGCAGATTACGCTCGGCCAAAGGCGCCGTACAGCTACCAGACCACAACAGTAATCCGGGCACCAATGCACTAAAATTACCCTGCAATGAGGTGGTACGGGTGCGGTAATCAAATTCAGCCTGCAGTTCGTTTTCAAACCCTGCGCGGCAGTGCAGACAGAACCCTTCAATATGCGGTAACAGCATCTCTAAGGCTAGAGTCATTATTTAAGACCATAGTCATCGTCAAGTGTGCCCTTGTCAGTAGGGAGCTTGTCGGCATAATCGCGTGGAGGCGCCACACTGGCCAGATACACCGGATCAACGGGTGAGTCGGCCGAGGTCATCGGACCATGTCCCAGCGTCGTGAATGCCCGTCCCGGGTTCTCTTTGCTGTGCTTACGGGTATCCATACATAATTGATCAGCGCCCTGGCGCAAATGGTCATGCACCTGCCGGTAATGTTGCGTCAGGGAATTCATCAACTGGGCGGTCGAGGAAAAATGGGCCGTCACTTTATGTTGGTAGTGATCATATTTAGCCTGGAGTGCCGTCAGATGCGCTTCCAGTTCCTTGATGCGTTCCTCGGCGGGGTGACGCCGAGCAATAAAATAACCAATTCCTGTTCCAAGGCCCAAACATACAATAGCCAACAGCCACGTCATTTCCGGACTACCCCTTAAGTTACAGTGCTACAGTAAATACCATCCCACCTACTGCTTTTGCATTAGTTTAACTGATTCTGCCATAGTCAGGCCGGGCAAAAACAGATAATCTGTGAATTTAACCGCACGGGGAGAAATAAATGTATCGGTCTGCGTCAGTCATTGTGCAGGAACAGCCGTGGGATATCGATGGCCCGGCCGGAATACTGCAGGCGCTGTATCAACCTGCGGCTGATCCGCAGGCAGCCCTGGCGGTTATTGCTCATCCGCATCCATTGGGTGGTGGCAGTATGCAGAACAAGGTGGTGTCCACATTGATGCGTGGTTACCGGGACCTGGGGATGCACGTGCTGCGTTTCAATTTTCGTGGCGTTGGGGCGAGTGAAGGGCAGCACGACCATGGTCGGGGTGAGCAGGAGGATCTTGATCGTGTGGTGCAGGTGGCGCAGCAACGCTTGCAGCCGTCGGCGTTATACGTGGCCGGATTTTCCTTTGGTAGTTATGTGGCGGCGGCCTGGGCCAGCCGCTATGCAACCCCTGTCCCCTTGTTATTGGTGGCCCCGCCTGTGGATAACTACCCCATGAAAACCTTGCAACTCCCCGATCCGACCTGGGTGATTCAGGGGGATCAGGATGAACTGGTGGCGGTGGACTCGGTGCGTCACTGGGTGCAACATCAGCCATCCATCCGGTTTTACCGGGAGCTACCAGGGTGCAGCCATTTCTTTCACGGTCGGCTGACGGAATTGACAGAAATCCTGCATGCGGCGTTCACAGTATAATATGTAGAGCACTTGCACTGACCAAAGTTATGGACACTATTGATACCTTCACTGCTAAAACGTTATGAACGGGAACTGCAACACGGGTTTGTGCCAGACAGCCAGCAACAGTCAGCGATTGAGGCGCTGGAAACACTGCGTCTGCAATTGGTTCGCCGCTATGAACAGGCCCGGTCCAGAGGCGTGTTCCACCGGTTTCTCAACCAGCGGCATATGCTGCCGGTGCAGGGGTTATACCTGTGGGGGGGAGTGGGGCGGGGGAAAACCTGGTTGATGGATCTGTTTTTTGAAAGCCTGCCGTTTCGCCGCAAACTGCGTAGTCACTTTAATCGCTTCATGCAACGCATCCATAAAGAACTGCGCTTGCTGACGGGATCTGCCGATCCGCTGGAGCAACTGGCAGACCGTCTGGCTAAAGAAGCTGTCGTTATCTGTTTTGATGAATTTTATGTCATGGACATTACGGATGCGATGCTGCTGGGCATGTTGTTCAAGGCCCTGTTTGACCGAGGGGTCTGTCTGGTGGCCACCAGCAATAGCCCTCCGGAGCGGCTTTACGAAAAGGGACTGCAACGTGAACGGTTCTTGCCGGCCATTGAGCGGCTCAAAGCGCATTGTACGGTGATGCAAATTGATTCCGGACTGGATTACCGCTTGCGGCATTTAGTGAAAATGCCGCTCTTTTACACGCCGCTGAATGCAGAAAGCGCAGACGCCTTGTGCGATTGCTGGAAAAGTTTGACGGGAGTGGCGGTTCAGGCCACAATGCTGACCGTTAATGAACGACCGATGCAGGCACTGGCCGCCACAGCCACAGTATTGTGGCTGGACTATCATGTGTTATGTGAAGAAATGCGCAGTCAGAATGATTATATTGAACTGAGCCGGAGGTACCCTCAGGTGATTGTACAGAACGTCAGTGTTATGGACGCCGATCATGAGAATGAGGCACGGCGTTTTATTAATCTGATTGATGAATTTTATGACCGAGGCGTCAAACTGATTATGAGCGCTGCCGTGCCGATGGAACAGTTGTATCAGGGAAAAAAACTGCAATTTGAATTCCGGCGCACCCTCAGTCGACTGACTGAAATGCAATCTCAGGCGTATCTCGAAGTTCCGTTCAAACCCTGAAATCAGGGACTCTGCTGGCTAGGCAGAGTCATGTCTCGCATACAAGGAAAAAACATGGAAGCCAGCGTTACCCCTATAGTTCCCTCCGCTCAGTCCAGTAGAACGAAGCGCATGCAAGCACAGTTGCAGCAGTGTTTTCCTGGGGCTGAACATATGGAAGTAATTAATGAAAGCTCCGGGCATCAAGTACCCGTCGGCTCTGAAACGCATTTCAAGGTGTGTCTGGTCGATGCGGGATTTGCCGGGCTAAGCCGGGTGCAACGGCATCAGAAAGTATATACAGCCCTCGCTGAGGAAATGCAAAGTGGCCTGCATGCGTTGGCCTTGCATCTGTACGTTGCGGAAGAATGGCAACAGATACAGAGCGCCCCAGCGAGTCCGGTCTGTCAGAGTCGGCGTTAACGCAGTTGCCAGCGCATCCGTAACTGTTGGCCTTCCTGCTGAATCAGTGTCTTGAGTTTTTGCTGCATCAAAATGAGATAGTCCTGGTCATAAGGTTGCGCCGAAAATTTGCCGAACACCGGCTCTGGCCAGGCAATATCATTGTGGTAACGGGCAATATGATGCACATGCAACTGCTCCACTTTATTGCCGAGAGCGGCGATATTGACTTTGTCAGCCTGCATGCCAATCCGTAGCACTTTACTGATGACCCCGGATTCCAGCAGGAACTGCTGCTGATCCATGGCATTCAACTGATACAGTTCCTGAATATCCATACGCATCGGTACGAGGATAAGCCATGGGTAATGCATATCATTCATCAGGCGAACCTGGCACAGCGAGAATTGAACCAGCGGCAGTGTGTCGTGTTTCAGTTGGGGATGTAGCTTGAACATGAAATCAAAAACTCTATTGCATCAAGGAAAGCAACACTATAGCAGACCAAGCTCCTGTTGCATCATATTCTGACAGAATTTCGTGGCAGCGTCCTCAGGATCTATGCGGATTTCAGGAGAAATCCGGCTTGGCGTTACTTTGCAATTAAATAAGCGACGAAAAAAAAGCAATTGCAGTAAAACAGACAGTGACCTGAAATTAATAAGGAGATATGCCTGAAAATGAATTAGAATAAAAGTTCCGTTTTTTATTGCTAGAAGGGAGAAGGTCATGTCGATGGAGCAAAGTGTTTTAGTGTGCGGACAGTGTTTTCATGCGGCGGAGGGCAGCGAACGGTCGTGCAGGGTGTGTGGCAGTTCCTTATTGTCTTACGCTGTCACCATGAACCGGGAGGAAGCCGCTCAGCGCAATGCGGCGTATTGCCATACACATGGCGTCTTGCCACCTGAACCGGGTACTACAGCAGAGGCAGCGGTTTCCGATCCGGTTTCCGAACCCTTGTCTGGTCGCAATCGCCGATACCTGGAACAGGTGCGATTGGTTTCCTGTTATGCGGATTTTCGATATTTTCTCAAGATTTGCCTGACTATCAGTTATTTTATGGCATTGATCCCTTTCCTGGAAGGGTTGATAATCGGAACGTTCATCAGTGTGCTGATGGGATTCCTGTGGTCGCTGCTGATAGTTGTCTTGATTCGTCTGACCGCTGAAGCAGCGCTGTTGCTTGTTGATATCGCTGATATCAGTATTGACGCCGCCGCCCGGAAACAGGAATAACGTAGCCAGGTGCAGGCGATCCATTACTGCTGCAACGGCCGGTGTCACAAGCTTGTCTGATGCGTTTGACCGCTGAAAATACGGTAGGCTGTAGGGATGGCTATGGCTTGGAGTGAAACGCATCTTGACCAAACAAAACTTTCGTCCTGTTCTGGTGGCGGTCGGTGGCATGACCCCGCAGATTGTTACAGAAACCTTATACGGAATTCTTCAACATGGTATAGCTTGTTGCTCCAGTGCCGGTGGCCGGTTCGATAACAGGACCACGGCCAGTGCGATATAAACCCGTCGGCCCAGAAAACGTAAGGATCGTGAGGTGCTGCGTCGGCGACACCGACTGCTGGTGAAGCTGAAGCGCTGGTACCACAGTAAGTTGAGTATGAGCAGACAACCCCGAGGTTTGTGAGAATAGTTGGCAAGATGTAGGACACCACCACAGGAGCAACCATCCGAGCAGGTCTCCTCAGCAAGTTTCTGGTCAATGCGTAACAGAAGTTGAAATAGTTTTGGGTTTGACAGCGAATTGTGGCACACTGGTATCGTCTCTGTTTATGGTGAAACGAGACTCCCCCAATGAGAGCTTTAAGTCAATTTCCTTGATGGTGATTACCCATCACCTAACTTGACCAAAAACTTGGAAAAACCCATCAAGATGATTGTTCCTGCTCATCTCGGAAATTTTAGCCCTTACTTGAAAGGATAAGGGATTAAGACATCGCTAATTTATTGAAATCAGATAGCAAATAGCTCAGATACATTAGCCATGACTTAAAGTAATTAAAGTGATTTTTTAGCAAACGAGTATCTGTATATTTTTATCCAAAAATTTAAGCAATAAGGATATTTGATATGATTAAAACATTTAAAAACATTTCGCTGGTTCTATTGGCGTCGGCAATGTTCTTGTTAAACGGTTGTGTTGTTTTTCCTGCGGGGCATGTACCCAAAGCTGTTTTTTCTGCAAGCACTTCTACTGTTACAAAACCAACTGTCTATGTTTCGGTTATGGGGTATAGAGGATCACCTAAAAATCCAAGCCCGATGCCTGCCGCAGATCCTGTGTATAGAGAAATGGTTTATCATGCTTTTATAGGGTCTGGTATTTTTCATAACGTCTACATGGATCCTGCTAAAAAAGATGAAGCAGATATAAAAATGAATGTGCGAATATATGAGGAAACCCATGTTGGTGAGGCTTTTCTATCAGCACTGGTCTGTTATGTGACGCTTACTGTCGTTCCTTGTTTCGCTTACATATCATCGACCGCTGAAGTTAGTATTATGGATAGTTCTGACAATATTGCATCAACGGTCACTAAATCCGACAGTACTGATCAGTTGGTAGGGATTTTCACTATTCCTGTGTATGTTTTTTCCCACAAAACCATGCAAGAAGTAGGCAATAGCGTGATTACGAACGAAATTGCTGCTGGTTTACTTGATCAGTACAATAATAATCGCTTAAATACTAACTATGTGATTATGCACAAAAATTAAGTTTTTCAAAAGAATGTTGGTTTTTTTGTATCGAATAAGGGTTAACTGGGTGTAGTCACGTGTGTAGTCACGTGTGTAGTCACGATTAATCTGGTGGTTGGACAAGCCTTGGGGGGGCAATAGCGTTAATGTGAAGGGGTTTAGACATGAAACCTTGGTTTTCTACTGTTTGCTGTTTCTCGAAAGCTGACTGCTGTCAGAGACGCTTTACAATCCCTGAGGTGTTTGATGGTGTAGTCCAGGTGCTGAACAGGGATCTTATGGGGGCAACTGGTGTTTTAAGTGCTATGGTGATTTTATTGTAACTTCAAAAAAAGAGTATCTTTGTTTGAAGCATGGTTTGGTAGGTCAGTGTGTCACTTTATTACTAAGGTGGATGTAGAGGCTACTGAGGATGCGGACGAGAATGGTAGGCGATATTGGACTCGAACCAACGACCCCCACCATGTCAAGGTGGTGCTCTAACCAGCTGAGCTAATCGCCTGAATGTCTGTCACAGTGCTCATTGTGAGGCGTGCATTTTAACGACGATTTTTCGGTCTGTCTATAACTTTCCGTCACAAATTCTGATTCCTGTATTCTGTTTCAGGAAAAACGGGCAGACTGGCGGAGCCCTGATAAACTGGTAGGCAATTGCGTTGTTGTCGCTGGAGGGAGTTTGGCATGCAGGAAGAGGTGGTGGGGTTGGGCTATATTTCTGTACCGGCATTGATGCAGTATGTTCGAAGTGCGGAGGCGGCGGGTCTGGATCGGGATCGGTTGTTGCTGGAGGCGGGTATTCGGGCGGAATTGCTGGTGGATAATAATGGTCGGCTGGAAGGGGAGGTCTTACAGAATCTTTTGCAGTATATCTTGCCGCGCTGTGCCAATCCGTTGTTTGGTCTTTATACCTCGCAATACATTCAACCGAGTTCCTATAGTATTATGGGGTATATTGCGATGACCTCGAATAATCTTGCCGAAGTGCTCAGTCGGATGATTATGTATGAACGGCTGGTGGGGGATATGGGAACGTCCAGTATAGTGCATGAACCGGGTGCGGTGGCGGTGGTGTGGAACTGTCGGTTTACTGATTTACGTATTCGTCGGCATATTGTGGAAAATGTTCTGGCTTCCTGGGTGGTGTATACGCGATGGATTGCTGATGAGCCGGATCGTTCACCGCAGGCGGTGCGGTTTGAGCATGATCCGCCTGAGGATCGGGCGTTGTTAAAGCATTATCAACAGGTTTTTCGTTGTCCGGTGTACTTTAATCAGCCACATTCGGCACTGGTGGCTTCGCCATCCATGATGAATTTGCGGTTGCGTGCTCCGGATGTGTTATTGCGGGATACGCTGGAGCAGCATGCGCAGCAGTTACTGAAATCTATCAAAGACAGTTATCGTTTGAGTGAGCAGGTGAAGACGCTGTTACGTTCGATGTTGAGTGACGGGTCGCCGCGCAAGGAATTTGTGGCACAACAGATGGGGATGAATGTCCGGACTTTGCATCGTAAGCTGGCGTAAGTAAGTACCTCTTACCAACAGATACTCGATCAACTGCGTCATGAACTGGCCTTGCGTTATCTGTTGCGTGAGGATTTATCGGTGGAGGAAACGGGCCGACGCCTTGGATTTGCGGAAAGTCGTTCCTTTATACGGCATTTCAAGGGAATGCAAGGTAAAACTCCGGGTGAATACCGTCAGGAATTCAAGGTGGGTGCCTTGGCTGAGTCGCTGGCAAAGGAGCAGAATTAGGTGGTTAGATGGTGTGCGGATTCTGGGTTTTTCAGGTGCTCACCTGATAGGCCTTGATGAATTCTGCGGGCATGCGTCTGGCCTGACCGCTGACCAGATCAATACATACCCAGCGGGTTCGTGCGCGCATCAGGGTTTTTTGGTCGTTGCTGCGGATGAGCTGATAGGCTCGTTCAGTGCTCAGGCGGTTGCTGGCAATGATCCATGTGCCCAGTAACAATTGTTCGTTGGCGTAGCTGGCACCCAGATAGTCGATTTCGTGGCGGGCGGCCACCATGGCGTACCCGGTGCGTTGGTAGTCGTTGAAAGTCAGTCCCAGGGCGGCGGAGTGTTCCCAGGCCACTTTTTCCATCCATTCCAGGTAAACGACGTTGTTGGTATGGTTGAGTGCATCCAAGTGCTGGGTTTCTACTTGCAGGGCAATAATAAACGGATTGCTAAAGTCCCATGGCATGACGGTGTCCTTGTTGGTTGCTGTCAGTGTAGTGTACTGAGTTTTTTATTTTTTTCAGAGAGCCCAGTATCTGCATAAAATACTCGGTATATTTTGCGGGGTGCAGCCAAAGACTGTTAATTCGGGTTACTCCAGCTGCCCTCGATGGTTGCTGCTGGTCAGGGTGATCTGCATGGATTGATGAATTTGGTATGATTGTAATATATTAAAAATGTTGTATAAATCATTAACTGCGGCGTGAGGCGTGGTGGTTTTGCTTCGGTGCGTACCTGCGCTAAAATGGCGTAGGTGGCAGTGTCTTAAAATTCGCCGTATGCTGGGAGGTGTTTTCCTGGCGGTCGGTGGGTGTGGCAATGAGCGGAAGAGCGGCAGAATGAACAAGGTAAGAGAGTGGATGCTGAATACTGCCTGGAAAATGATGTTCAGTATTTTGTTGAAGAATATCCGCAGGAAGCAATAATTTTGCGTAAACACCTAGTTATTGAATGCAGTCAGTGGTGGGGTGCGAGTCAGCGGTGCTGTGAGAGAGAATGGCAACAATCATTGGTGCTGAGGTGTATTGAACGGAGTGTTCAGGAAAACTCCGTTGGGGTGCCGTGCCTGTGATAGTCCCCGGTGTGCGAGTGTGCTCCAGGGGTGCTGTGTGCCGGAGGTCTGTGGGGATTCTGCAGGCGGTGGTCTGTTTTTGTGATGATTTTTTTTGTTTCTGGTGGTGGTGGTGTTGTTGTTGCTGCTGTTGTCTGTTTTTTCTTGTCAGTAGTTCGGTGTGGGGCTGTGATTTCAGTATCAAGGGTGTTTCCTCAGACAACACAGACAGACTCCAGGCCAGTCTCAAGTATTTGCTCCCGACGGACAATCATCCGTGGACTGAGGAATTGCGTTCGCGTCTGGGGGAATCGGCGATGCAGTCGCTGCAGGCACTGGGGTATTATCACGCGGGGTTAAGTTGGCAAGGCGACTGTCTGATGAACCTGCAACCCGGGCCTCCGGTGCGTCTGGGGACGGTGCAAGTGCTGATCAATGGGGAGGCGGCGCAGGATGCAGCTTTTGTGGAACTGCTTACGCACTATCCGCTGAAAACCGGTGCTATTTTTGATCAGGGGACTTATGATTCGCTGAAATCAGGGATTGAAGCGCTGGCGCGGGCGCATGGTTATTTTGATGGACGTTGGCAACACCATCTGATTGAACTGAATGTACAGCAGAATCGTGCGGATGTGCATCTGGTGTATGATTCAGGTAGGCGTTATCGTCTGGGGGCGGTTGAGTTTTTGCATACGCCTGTGCGTTTGAAGATATTGCGGCGTTTTGTGCCGTTTCAGCCGGGCACGCCTTATGATGCCGATCGGTTGATGCAACTGAACAAGAACTTGCTCGATACCCATTATTTTAAATCGGTGGATGTCCAGGCGGAGCCGAAGCAGGCGGTCAATCATGTGATTCCGGTGCGGGTGCGTCTCAGTGTCGGTAAACGTAATAATATGGCGCTGGGTGTGGGGTTTGCGACCGACATTGGGCCTCGTCTCAGTGCCAACTGGAGTCGTCCGTTATTGTCACAAAATGGCCATAGTGTCTCGGTAGATACGCAGTATTCCCGGATACAGAGCAGTGTGCAGTTCAGTTATAATATTCCGGTAGAGACCACCCGCGAAGATACCATGCAGGTCATTTACGGCTTTCAGCGTTATGTGATTCTCAATACAGTAACGGACAGTACGTTGTTTGGTCCGCAATACAATCTGTTTGCTGCCAATGGATGGCGCGAGGTGTCGTATATTCATTGGCAGCGTAATTTTTATTCACGTACCGATGGTTCCACGGCGACCTCCAATCTCTTGCTGCCAGGGTTCAGTTGGACGCGGACTATTTCCCGAGGGGGCGTCGACCCCTACGAAGGTAACCAGCAGACCTGGCAGATTGAAGGGGGAACAAATGATCTGCTGTCAGACACCAATGTATTGGATGTGCATGCCAACTGGCGTTGGTTGCAAACGTATCTGGGACGCCATCAGTTGTTAGTCCGTTTTGATGGGGGCGGTTTGTGGGCGAGTGACTGGACCAAGATTCCGCCGACGATGCGTTTTTTTGCTGGAGGCGATCAGAGTATTCGGGGGTATGGTTTTAATTCACTGGGGCCGACGGATAATCTGGGCAATGTATTGGGAGGGCATTATCTGCTGGTGGGTAGTTTACAGTATGGATACCAATGGCGGCCGCACTGGCGTCCCCATGTTTTTGTCGATGCGGGCAATGCCTATGACTCGTTGCGTGATGAACCGACCAAAAAATCAACGGGTTTTGGGGTGTCTTGGCTGTCGCCTGTAGGTCCGGTCAGTGTTGATTTGGGGTTTGGGTTGAGGGATGCGACGCATCCGGTACGTTTGCATTTTTACATGGGGCCCCCCTTATGAGGCAGCGGTGGCGACGCTGGTGGGCTCAGCTAATGTCGTATCCGTTGTGGCCGGTCATGGGGTGGGGGCTGTTGTGGAGTGTTTGGCGGCTGTTACTGCTGCTGATCCTGATGCTGGTGGCGGTCAGTGTGATGACGCTGGTCTGTGTTGAAACGCCTTCCGGAACCCGCATGGTGCTGGAAAAGGCGCTGGGCTGGCAGGGCCGGTTGCGGATTGTCTGGAAATTTGGCTCACTGGATGCGTTGATCGGCATAAAACACTTGGACTGGCAGGGTCGATCTTTTGACCTGCATGCTGACGATATTGAGGCGAGATCGAAAATCCGTGAGTTGCTGCAGGGACGCTGGCCCCTGGATCACCTGCATATTCATCGACTGGAACTGGTGTATCCGGTACGTCCGCCGACAACGACGCAATTGCATCGTTTATGGCTGCCCTTTGAACTGTCGCTGAGCCACGCCTCCCTGGATGATCTAGAGATTCAGAAAGGGAACAAGCGCTATGTAGCGTATCGTCTGGTGTTGCCTGAGGCACGATGGTCGGGAACCCATTTGCGCTTGCAGGGAGCGTGGCTGCTGCATAACGGATCCGGGGTGTCCTTGCCTTTTCTGTTGCATTTGGGGGGGACGCTGGATTTTAACAAATCCTACCCCTTACAGGCCACAGGCTGGATGAGTTGGCCGCTGCTGGAGGCGCACGGGATGCGGCCTTGGCGTCTGGAGTTGCAGGGAGACATTGTACACCTCCGGGTGGCGGCAGAAACTATTGGCGGTCGAGTGCCGATGCAGGTTCATGGCATCATTCAGTTAACGCAGCCCTATCTGCCTTCGCAACTGCATGCCCACTGGCAACACGTCGACTGGCCCTGGCCGGAATCGGCACAATTGACCTCTGCCGAGGGGGATATGGAGGCGCAGGTATCGACACGCAGCTACAAGGGGCAAACCCGCTTACAACTGCAGGGCCGTTTTGTGCCCGAGGGGCTTTATCGCTCGCAATTGAAGGGAGACTGGCAGCAACTAGAGCTGTCTCTACTGAATTTCCAGGGACTTCGGGGAACGGCCACAGGGGAGGGGCAACTGGAATTTGCGGCGCATTTTTTACGCTGGCGGCTGAATCTGACGGCAAAATCACTGAGGCTTGAGGATCAGTGGCCGGTGTTGCATTTGTTCATGCCCGTCTTGTCCGGGCATTGGCAAACGCAGGGTCAGGCGACCTTGCAGCAATCAAATTGGACAATCCATGGATTCAGTCCGGAACATGAAGAATGGCAGGTACAGGGGGAGGTCCCGGCCTGGGTCAGTCGTCTGGATCAACCTTATAAAATTACGGCGGCCATCAGACACGGGCAGCGCACCTGGCCGGTCATCGGGGACTGGCAGGCCGATCCGTTGCAGGTGCGCTGGCAGGGGACGTTGCAACAGTATGATTTTAAGGTTAACGGCACGATGCAACACTGGGCATGGAAGCAACGGCTATTGCCGCAGGCTGCCTTGCAATTGTCGGGTCAGGGGCAGAAAGCCCATTGGTCGATTCAGCAGATTCATCTGAGTTCCGCCGCCGGACAACTGGATTTTTCTGGAAAAGTCTGGCGCAATCCCGAGTGGCTAATGAACGGGCAACTGACGGCCAGGCAACTGGATCTGCTGCAATTGCCTGCATTGGGCTGGCCTGTGGCGTCTCAGTTACAGGGGAGTGTCGGGGTGCAGGCCATGATCCCGGCGGGTGGTGTGCATCAGGCGGTAGGGCATTATCAGTGCGATCATTTACAAGTGACGGGGACGTTGTGGGACGAGCCCATGCAGATGCAGGTGGGGCTCATGCAGGGCCCGGTGCAGGGGGGAGCAGTAGATGCCACGTTTACGGCGGCAGAAATGCAGTTGGGAGCGGGGCATATTTCCTGGAACGGACAGTGGACCGAGTCGCTGCAACTGCAGGTGCATGCAGAGCAGTGGCCACTGGCGCATTGGTTGCCGGGAATATCGGGGGGGCTGACGACGGCGCTGCGGCTGCAAGGGAGTCGGCAGCATCCTGATGTAGTCGGGGATTTTACGGTTTCCCAGCCGCAGTGGAAAAATTATGCAGCGGATCAGCTGAAGGGAACGGTGAATTGGATAGCGGGGGCAGATGCTGGGAGTGAGGTGCAGTTCTCCTTGAGCGGGTTGCGTCGGGGTACCCAGCCCTTGGGAGCTTTGCAGGCTCAGGGTCAGGGCACCTGGGCGCAAAATCAGTGGCAGTTGCACTGGACAGCACCGGTTCCGGATCTGGAGGCGCAACTGTCTCTGGAAGGTCAATGGGATGCGCTGAGCAAAAATTATCAAGGGCGGCTCTTGCACTCGGCGGTCACGTGGCGCAATTTGCAATGGACGAATAGCTTGCCCAGTCAGTTGCATTACGCAGGAGCCACACAGATAGTGACCTTGGTGCCGCAATGCTGGCAACATGCACCGGCGCAACTGTGTCTGGAAAATTCAGCAGATTTTGGTCATGCTGTGAGTTTGCATCTGGGGTTGCATGACTTTCCGGCTGAGGATCTTTCTGCATGGATGCCGGAAGGTTTAAACTGGCGCGGTCCGCTGCAAGGGCAGATGCAGGTGGACTGGGGCCCGGAAAAACCGACAGCTTTGCATGCCAGTGTGCTGGCACCAGCGGGTCAGATGGAACTGAGTCAGGATGCCGGAAAGCCCTTGGTGTTTCCTTATGAGCGTATGCAATTGAAAGTCCAAGTGATGGACGGTAAGTTGCAGTCGCATCTTCTGGTAGAGGCGGGGGCCTCCGGGCATATTGATGCCGGTATCCAGACGGGGCTGGCGGCACCACAGCTACTCTCAGGTCAAGTGCGGGTACAGGCACTGGATGTGCAGCCCTTCAAAGTATTTTTTCCGCATTTGCATCGGTTACAGGGGACACTGAATGCCACTGCCGATCTCTCGGGGAGTGTACAGCACCCCGCCTACCGGGGGGTATTTAGCTGGGACAAGGGGACACTGGCACTTCCCAATGATGAACTGGTCTTGCAGGAGATTCATGCCCAGGGTCAGGTGGATCAGCAGCATTTAATAGTGAACGGGCAGTTTCGTAGTGGTGACGGTGAGGGGCAACTGCAAAGTCAGACGGACTGGCGAGCGGGGCCGTGGTATAGCCATGTTACCTTGAGTGCAAAAAATATCAGTTTGCATCGGCTGCCTTTTGTGCAATCGGCCATTGATGCACAATTGCAGGCGCAGCTACATTCTGGATTCATGGGGGTGCAGGGCAAATTGCAGTTAAAATCGGCAAAGATACTGATGCAGGAGACGGGTCAATCGACCTTGCAACCGTCTGCTGATGTGGTGTTGACCAATGAGCAGCACTTAAGCTTTCGTTCGAAGCCGTGGAAATATACGTATGATCTGGATGTAGGCATTGGTCCGGACGTTAATTTTTCCGGGTTTAATGTAGAAGGTCAACTGAACGGGCACGTGCATCTGCATCAGGATGAATTTACGCCTTGGGATGCCCGGGGTGAAATTGATCTGGATCCCGAAGCTACTTTTCGGGCGTATGGGCAGATGTTGCGCATTCGTAAGGGGCGGCTGATTTTTGTCGGTCCGCCGACGGTACCGCAAGTGGATGTTGAAGGGGTCAAGGATTATGACCCGAATATTACGGTGGGGGTGCGGGTGAGGTGGTGGGCATATCAGCTG
>JAJXWR010000001.1 GCA_021781515.1 Pseudomonadota bacterium | reverse complement strand
CAAAAAGTAAAAGACTATTTTGTGCAAGTCATGCAAATGGACAGTTTCACACTACGCCTGGAAGCCACGTCTGAAGCGACTTAGAGCCAATTTTTATGAGAAAATGAACTCCGAAACTTGAGTTATATATAGGTATGAGCAAATATCAAGCATCAGTTAATTGCTCCTCGACCACCAACGATCACGACAACCATTTATCGCGCATTTCCATGACATCCGCCGATCGACATTGCCCCAGACATTCTCTGGCGGTACGCCGCACCCGTTCCTGATAATCAACAGGCATCAACATGACCGTGTCCCACATGGACAATAACCGTGCCGCCAGTTGTGGATTACTTCGATCCAATCGCACGACAGCGGCGGCCAAGAGTTGATACCCCGCCGCGTCTTTGCGATGAAACTGCGGATTGGATTGCGCCAGACTCACCAGCACCGAACGAACCCGGTTCGGGTTATTCCAGTCAAATTGTGGATGGTCCAGCAACGCCTTTACTTGCTCCAGTGTAGTTTCTGCGTGCCCTGCCTGCATACTGAACCAGCGATCCATTACCAGTGGATGCGCTGCATATCGTTCGCTCCAGTCCTGCCGCACCCAGGAGGCAGCGACTCCCTGCAAATGATACAAAGGAGCGATACAGGCCTGACGGGCGGTCATGGTCGGTGCCTGTGCATAAGCTTTCACCAACTCAGCACTGAATGACATGCCACTGGCCGCTGCATAAAACGTCCATGCCACTTCTGCCAACGCTCGGCGACACGCCTGCTCACTCTGTAATTCCGCTAACCACGGACTCCAGTTCAAGGCCCGTCCAAGATGCTGCAACAATTTTCTGCGGACGGCATAAAAATCGAGTGGGTCAACCGGGGACCGTCCAAGAGCAACCACCGCAAAAGCCGGCAACTGAAACATCCGCGATACCCAGGCCGGATCGTGTTCCGCCTGTTGCAATACCGCATGAGCAACCTGTACCACCGACACCCCAAAACTGCTCTCTCTGGCCTGCAATTGTTGGTGCAGCAACAGCACCCACCAATCCTGTATGGCGAGCCAGCGACTCACTGGATCCGTCTCATACATAATCACCGTGCGCAGTTCAGCCTCTTTCCAGACCCGTTCTAGACGCACAGGAGCCGAAAACCCCTTGAGCAACACCGGAACCGGTGCTGCCTTTACTGCCTCCACACTGATCTCCGTCACCCGCTCACGCAAAAGCACCGCATCGTCCCGGCAAAAAGCCGAAGAATGCCAGGCCAGTGGCTGTCCGGACTGATCGAGAAATCCCAGGCGAAAAGGCACCGGCAGTAATGTCGCTTGACTCTGCGTTAACCTAAGTACAAAGGAAGACGTCTGTGCATGCCAACGTTCTTCTACCTGAATAACCGGTGTACCCGCAATTTCGTACCATGGCATAAATTCTTTAATATCAATACCTGAGCCATCGGATAACGCCTGCATAAAATCTTCAACGGTGACCGCCTGTCCGTCATGCCGGGAAAAATAACAATCCATACCTTGGCGAAAAGCCTCAGACCCTAGTCGCCAATGCAGCATACGCACAATCTCAGCGCCTTTTTCATACACCGTGGCCGTATAAAAATTATTGATTTCCTTATAACTGGAAGGGCGTACGGGATGCGAGCGCGGCCCAGCATCTTCCGCAAACTGCACAGTTTTCAACATCGATAGCTGATCAATACGCTGCACCGCCTGAGAATGCTGTTCCGCAGAAAACTGCTGATCACGAAACACCGTCAGTCCTTCTTTCAGACACAGCTGAAACCAGTCCCGACACGTCACCCGATTCCCTGTCCAGTTGTGCAAATATTCATGGGCAATAACTGATTCTACCCGATAAAAACCCGCATCAGTCGTCAACTGCGGGTCTGCCAGCACACAGGCCGTATTAAAAATATTCAGTCCTTTGTTTTCCATCGCCCCCATATTGAAATAGCTGACTGCAACAATCACATAAACATCAAGATCATATTCCCGACCATAGCGCACTTCATCCCAGCGCATGGCTGTTTTTAATGAATTCAAGGCGAAGGCACACTGCCCTATATCTCTGGACTCCGCATAAATCTCCAGTTGCACCCGCCGACCGCTTTGCGTTACAAACTCATCCAGCCGCACCTTCAGGTCAGCAGCTACCGCCGCAAACAGATAAGAAGGTTTGAGTGTGGGATCGCTAAATGTCGCAAAATGCCGTCCACCATCCAGTGTTCCTGCGGCAATCCGGTTGCCATTGGCCAATAACACCGGGTAACGTTGCTGATCCGCTTTTAGTGTGGTCGTAAAACGGGCTAACTGATCAGGGCGATCAATAAACCAGGTAATGTGCCGGAACCCTTCAGGTTCACATTGGGTACACAATATAGGTCCGGAGGCGTAAAATCCCTCCAGCGTCGTATTATGCGCAGGATCAATCCGTACCACACTGCGAACCACTCCTTGATCCGCAGTAAACGGCAACGCCAGACCGTCGGGCAAAACGACATACTCCGATGCTGACAATCGTTGTCCATCGCGCTCCAGCCACAATAATTCCAGCGACTCTCCCTGTAATACCAACAGATTTACCGTCGGATCACAGCGAATCACCTGCAGTGTAGACTCCACCTCGGTATAACCGTCATGGATATCCAGCACCAGATCAATTGTACTGATACGCCAGGCTGGTGCCCGATAATCGCTGAGAAAAATTTCCTTCTGCATCAAAAAACCTCCAGAGTCACCTGATAAGCTGAAAAATTGCGTACATTAAAAACACCCGTACTCAATAGCAGGTACTGCCCCTTGATCCCCCACAGTTCCCCCTCGACGGTATTGTGATTATCCAGCGACAGTGCCTTGATTTTTTCCGGATATTTTTGCACTGGATACTCGAAGTGACAGACCGGGGAATCCATTCGCAGTCGTCCTCCGGGAAAACGCAAGTCCAGTGCCGACAACGTCGCTGCACAGCGTTGCAGCAATTCATCGCGCACAGCCAGCAAATCCACGGCTGCCGGTGCGCCGCGCAACAATGCCCGCCATTGAGTCTTGTCTGGCACATACTCCGCCATCGCCACTTCAATCAGACCCGAGTAGTACCTAGAACTGACTTCAAACACCGGCAAAGCAGCCACGGCCCCCTGATCCATCCAGCGCAGTATGCCCTGTGATTTGCGAGTAATCCCCACCTTGACCCCAGTCGAGTTCGCCAGATACACCCAATGTGGCACCATGCAATGCTGTTCACCCCACGCAGGTTCTCTGCAGGTTCCCTCCGCATAATGACATTGCTCTGGTTTCAGTACACAAAGATCACAGGCAGCCAAACGGGTGAAACAAGGATAACAATACCCCTGTTGATAACTTTTTCGGGTGGGCCGTTGGCAATGCTGACAAACAATACCCCCCTCCGGTATAATCCGCAGTTGACTGCCAGGGGTTAACGGTACGGATTGCGATCCCACCACACATTCATAGCGCACCTCTCCCCCAAGGGCGGTGGTTGAATACGCCTTGAGTCTGGACAATGTCCCTTGCAGCCGTACTCCCAACATAATCTCCATCTCGATCTGAAATAGCGCTTGCCATGCATAAAGAGCATACCGGTATTATGAACTATCTCCAGTCGTTGTGCCCACCTTTGCCATTGTTGATTCTTGACCGACAGCGGCCAGACGTTTCGGTCATTCCGTTCAAGCCGGAGGACATGGTACTTTTCGACCATATTCCGGCACAACATCCACGCTTTCATCTGGCGATTCTCACGAGTGGCAAGACGCTCACCACGACAGAAATCCAGCAACGTCTGGCACAGGCCCGCGATATCCGGGCACAACAGGTGCTGGCGCTACTTCCGGAAAACACACCGATCAACCTGCGGGCACTGGGGTTCAGCAGGTTGCTGCAAGATCCGCAGCCAGGCACCGGGACCGAGGAGGCATATCTCCTCTGGGGATACTCGATTTTCAGTTACCGGGACGTTCCGACCTGGCTCAATTCCAGCTACTGGGCCAATCCAGAACAATGGAACAAATTTCGCTGGTGAGCCACTCCTTGCCTTCTACGTGCAACCGCAACGGCACACCCCCAGTCATCCAGCCAGCAGCTTATCTCAGCTTTTTCTGGTAATCATTATGTGCCGGCTGCGTATGCGTCTGATCGGGAAAACCGGTCATAAAAATAACTTCCTCACGGTAATTGCAGTATCCATAAAAAATAAATTCAATCCAGTACATTGGATTTTTGCCATATTTCATATGGCGGTACAGTTTTTCCTCTGACGACATCTGATCGGGAATAATTGCATGACGTGCAAAATACTGAAGCCATTCCTGCGGTTTTTGTCTGATGAGTTGATAAGGAGTAGTCAGCATCACATAACGTGTTGACTGCGCCAACACCTGAGGAACCAGTCGAACTAACAGAAGATCACCTGGCACCGCTTTATAACCAGAAACACAGTCGGCGACTATCACTCTGTTTGTCACCAGTTCACAAAGATTTACAGAACGTCCATCACCTCCCAGCACCAGATAAATCCCTAACCGTGATTTATCGAGATTCCTGGCAATCTGTAAATAAATTTCATTAAGAGACAATTGACTGGCAATAGCTAAAAAACAGCCACCTAATGTTTCCTTATCGCTACCAAAGGTCACATCAAACATTGACCACGTATTAAAACAAGATAGCGTGATCGGACTGAACGGTGGATAAGATGGGTCATAAATATCCTGCCATTTTGCAATAAAATTATTCACTTGACGAAAAGCGGCCAATCCAAGAACTGCTTCTAGAAAAAGCTGTGCAAGATTAAGCATTTCTACATAAAAATTATGCTGACAGGCGATGCCTTCCTCGAGCATTCTCTGCTTTAACTCCACGGTACTCATACCCAGGATAGAGTGATAATCAATAGTTGCTAATTTATCCGAATCAAGTATTTTTTGCCGAAGTTCTCTTTCAAAAACCCTGACCACCTTTGTAGACATTTTACCCATACAATCATCTAACTCTGGATTAATCAATAACCCGAATATTTAAATCATACACCAGTACAAATTTTCTGGGCCACTGACTCCAGAGATCAACGCAGTAGAACGGACTGGGCCTCAGTCTCACAACGTTCACCTTCCATTTTAGTACCACGGTCAATATAGGCAGTTCTCTGCTGTTCCGGTAAATGCACCGCTTCCCAGGCGATAACCACCTGAATACACAGCGCCAGTTCTTCAGACACCAACCGACGTCCTTCTGGAAATCGCCCTAGTTCAATGGCTTGACGAAAAGACGTAATCATTTCCTCATCCAGCGATACCGCATGCCGCAGGATTTTTTGCAATTTATCTGCGGCCACTTCCGGTTCTACACTCATCATTAAACACGTGAGACATCGGCATTTATGCCGATGAGGCAGAGCGCAGAACGTACAGCGTTCTTTGCTGTGTGGCGTACCTGATCACGTTCCCTTTTGGCCACGTTAACGTCACTGTATCCATCGGCTCGCTGTACTTGCTGACAATGCCGATGAGATACCCCTTGACCCCCCCCATACACGGTGGTGATGTGAAAACCACCTAAAGCACAAATAGCGACTTTGCCCTGATAGACAACAGCCTTCTTGCCTGAGGGAACCATTGCTTTCACCACACGACACTTAGTATACCTGACCAACACCACCGGCGTCCGATCACACAATGCAGCTTTTTTTCAACGACAAAGACGGACATAGCATTTTCTCCTGTTTAAACTATCCTTAACAAGCCTTGTGGCGATGGGGTGCCTCCACATTGAAGTAGCTATCCCGAACCTTGTACGTGCCGTTGAAATAGATCTGGCCATGCTTCCACTGGGATGCGCCCGTATTGAACGGCATCCAGCCCGGCGAGCGGGGCGAACCGGAGAACTTGCACCATGCCAGACATGCTTTCTTGAGAACAGTTTGCGGCGGATCAGGTATTCAGCGGCAATGAACTGAACCGTTTGTGAATAGAGTCCCGGTTCTTTGAAAGCGCCTGTGGTGTAGGCGTGCAGATCGAAAGCGGAAAGAAAGTGACCTCGTTCCCGAATGCTGCGACTGGATATTTTATTCCGATAGTTCCAGACAAAGTTCACCGCCATCGCTTGCATCACAAAAAGATTGGCGTGCTTGTCACGCAACCGGACTGTTAAGGTTGTCGTCGCCAATAGCTCAACCCTCTGCTTATACTGATATTATAGATATCATTCAAACAACAAGCAACTGCATGCTGATATCCCCGTCATGCATGGCGGAGTTTTAGGCACAAACTGATAAAATAATGATAAAATTTAATGAGTAAAGAGGATATGGTTATGAGTCAGGATAAAGCACAAGATAATTCAGAGTTATTCAGTGCATTGGGATTCCAGTGGGATCGTTCAGCTTTTCCTGACAATGTTCCTGTCCATGATGTAAAGCGTGCCAATTTTCGCTTTGGAAAAATGTTGGCAGAGTATGTATGGAATGCAAGTATGTTGGAGGGGAACCCCTTCACATTCCCTGAAGTGCAGACTCTTATTGACGGCATCACTGTGGGTGGTCACAAGCTTTCAGATGAACAGGAGGTTCTTGGTCTTATCGGTAGCACAGAAGAAGCTATTAAATTGTTGAGGGATGGGAAATTCACGTTTGATAGAAAAACAGTCACCTCTCTTCATGCCATCGTTGCGGAGAAACAAGCTTTTGATGCTGGATTTTTCCGTGGTGAAGGTGAGGTTATCACAGATGTCAGTGTGAGCCTTCCTAACGGTCAAAGATACCATCCACCAAAAACCGAAAAAGGCGGTCAGAATCTCATTGACCTGTTTGAAAATGGTGCTGAACAATTAAGGAAACTCCCTCCTTTTGAACAAGGACTGGCCTATTCATTGTTTGGTGCAATGAGCCAGTTCTTCTATGATGGTAACAAACGAACTTCCCGTTTGATGATGAATGGGATTCTAATTAGTCATGGCATTGATGCTATCACTGTTCCTGCTGCTCGTCGCCTGGAATACAACCAGAAGATGTCTGAATTCTATGTGAGCAAAGATGCCACTGATATGATGGCCTTCTTGGTGAGTTGCCATCCTGATGCCAATCTCATGCAAACAGCCGTTGTATAGATCAAAAAAGACATAAGAAGTTAGCCACTTGATACTATAGTACTCTGGCACTATCCAGTAAATTGAGTAGAATCCACAAAGGTGTCGGTGTTGACGGTTTGTTGTGTTGCACCGGTCTTGATGCTGTAGCACAGAGCGGTGTAGGCCCTCAGGCAAAGCAAAGGTCATTGAAATAGAACCCAACCAACGTATTATGTCAATCATCAGGATGGCTGCGTGTTCGTCCAGCCCATTTTTGTCCGCAAGGTTTTATAAAAATCATGCTGTGGCGGATGTAACAGCTGTAATCTATGCGGATATTTTCGCACATAAATCCAGTCACCCGCAGCCAGGCTTCGGCCCTCCTGACCATCACAGCTCACCATCGGCTGAAATTCCCGGGAGAGTACGCGAATCTTGATTTCACTGTTCCCATCAACAACCAACGGTCGACTGTTGAGTGAATGCGGGTGCATGGGCACCAGCACCATGGCATCCATACGGGGATGCAATATCGGCCCCCCACCAGACAACGCATAGGCCGTTGAGCCCGTTGGCGTGGCCACAATAAGGCCATCGGCGTGCAGACGATAGACGAAGTGTCCCTCAATAAACAATTCAAACTCAACCATGTGCAGCGTTTTACCCGAGTAGAGCACCACATCATTCAGAGCCAGCCCCTGCTGGATCTGATCACCTTCCGATTTGATAAAACATTCAAACAAAAAACGCAGTTCAATGGTGTAATTCCCGTACACAACAGCCTCTACGCCTTCCTGCAGCGCCTGTGCAGCAACGTCCGTCAGAAAGCCCAGCCGACCGCGGTTAATTCCCAACACGGGACAGTGGTAGCGGGCCATGGCCCTTGCCACTCGCAAGAGACTGCCATCACCACCCACCACCATGACCATATCGGTGATTTCACCCAGCATCCCTAAACTGGCTCTCTGACCACTATAGCCAATCAGATCAGCCGTTTCTTCTTCAAGCACCACATGCACCAAAAACCCATGGAGTATTTTCAGTAAATCCTGCAACGTAGTAACCACTGAATCCCGCCCCGGACGGGCAACGATACCCACATGCCGAAAAGCCCCGGTCATGCTACAGTCCCGGGGTGCAGCAGTTGTTGCCACTGAGCTTCGCTCACTCCCTGTATACCGCCTTCCAGCACATCACAAAGAAACCCGTGCCCATTGAGCAAGAATGCCGCTGCACTACTGCGCCTCCCGGTATCACAATAAATCAGGTAGCGACGCGGCTTTTCCAGTAAAGCCATTCTTGAGCGTAAACTCTGTAAAGGAATATTGATCGCTCCAGGCAACATCCCGTTCTGACATTCTTCTGCCAAGCGAACATCCAGACACAACCAGTCTGTCATTCCTCGCTGCACGACCTCCGCAGCCGTCACCATCGACACCACCGGTGCCTTTATCAATGCATCAAAATCCACACGTTCCAGACGCAATAATTCTCCATCGGTCGCCATACGTACAGTCGCATTACGTTTTCCCGAGTAGAGTAAACCCTCTTCCCCAAAATACTGCCCCGGCCCAAGCACTGCCACACAAATTTCCAGTCCTGGATCCTCCAGCACATTGACCGGTGGCACGTTCACCAAGGCCTGCCCCTGACGAATAAAATAACAGGCATCGGCTTCCCCTCCCAAACGCACAACCGCCTCGCCAGCCACCACGCGCACCGGAATCATCTTCTGGAACATGGCACGGATATTAACCGCCGGCATATGGTAAAACATCGGTGCTTTTAAGAGTTTTCTCAGCCAGCGACTGTCTTCAAGACCCAGTTCAAACGCCAGATCCGCTTCAAAATAACGTGCCGTTTGCTCCCAGGACAATACCCGATCTAAACGGTCTTTATCTATCATGATGCAATTGACGGTCGTCCTCGCCACTACCCGACAGGAGTTCGAAGCAGCCACCGGATACCAACTCTGTGTTTCTCCGGCAGATAACTGCCGGACAGGCCGTACCGGTCGCGGATTTTTAGCCGATCCCGCCATTTCATCTTCTGCGCCATCATGAAATTCCAGAATCCCACTCAAGAGATAGACCGTTTTGTCACTGTCATCCACCCGCATGGGCAAAGTTTGTTCGGGCAACAAGGTGACAATACTGACATCACGCAACAAATAGTCCAGACGCTCTTCTGGCAAGGTATTGAGCGGTACAAAAGTTTCCAGTAACTCTCGACGTACACCGGGTATATTCACTCAAGACCTCCCAGGGGGATCAATGGGCCTAAATTGCAACACCGCATCAATACTTCGATCACTGGGATGCCGGGAACAACGGTCAGATTCTCCGGGGGCAAACCGTGTCGGGCTATCAATGCGGATAATTCGAACACCACAAACTGTTCCATCAGGCAGCGCCGCCATACAGCGAGGTTCCTGATAGTGCTTCAACCACGCCAGATACCGATCCGTATCCACGTAACACTTGCGTGCTGCATAAGCCACCGGATTATCCACGTAGGCAGGCAATTCTTCAACAGGAACCGAAAGATGCCCGGCTCCCGGATGGAATACCAGAAAGTTCATACCAACATCCCGCAATCGCAGTAAAAACTGCTCGGCAGAATGCTCACTCAACTGCTGCGTGCGGGTATTCAACTCATGAATTTTTTCCTCTTTGCCTTGCAGTTGTCCCTGTAAGGCATGCAGTCGTTCCTGATTGACCGCCTCTTGTTCCCGGTTCCGCGCCCGTTCCATCTCCAGTTGCGCTGCGAACGCCTGTTGCTGCAACGCTAATTGCGCCTGCGTGTTTTTTTCCAGTTCAGCCACCCGTTGCCGATGCCGCTCTTCAATGGCCTCCTGCTGATGCCCCGAACGTACTTCCATTTCCTGGTAATGACTGATCTGCATCTGCAACACGGACATCTGCTCACGCACGGCTTCATTCTGCTGCTGCAACCACTTGCACTGCCCCAGCAACTTGGTGCGCTGAGCATTCAGAATCGCCAGGGATTGTTCATGTTCAAACTGTTCACGCACCCGTAGCTCATGCGTCTCCCGTTCTTTGACCTTGAACTGTAGCTCCATCTGCTCCAGTTTACGGTTAAGCGCCTCCTGTTGTACCAACGCCGCAGCAGCGGTTTGCGGCGGCAGTTCGGTCTCTCCTGCAACCTGGCGTTTCCCAGCGACATTTCCAGTCGCTGCTCCCGCAGAAGCTACACTGCCTGGTTTCCAGCCCAAGCGACGCAACTGCGTCAGCACCGCTGCATGAATCTGAACAAATTCATCAATCCCCTGACTTAACAACGGATCCCACAGTTGCGCCGTATGCCAGGAAATGGGACATTGACTACGACAGACCAGACGGATCGGCCCCTGCCCCAAATCCGGCCCGGGCCCAGCAATTTCACCCATATGCAATAAAGGCAGATTCCATTTACGTTCAATAAAACCCTGTCGGTCAAAAGCGATATTAAAAAACACCACCAGACGCAGATGAGCGTCAGCATCTAGCGTTACATAGGCCGCCCGGCGTTTTTGATCAGACCATTGCGAAAGGGGAACATAATTATCCAGACACGCCTGAAAATCCGGCCACAGCAGCACTTTCTCAATCTGCTGTTCGCCCCAGAAAACCACCATCGCTTCCTGCGTTATATTTTGAAATGCCATAGATCAGCCCGTTTACTGCCATGGTGGTGAATGAGCTGATTATAGCCAGTTCTGGACGCAATACCATTTTTACCCTAGGGAAATGCGTGATAGTTTCAGCACCAATAAATCAATTGCCAATACATTCAGTAAGTAGAATCACCAGAATAACGCTGCCCTGTTTAGGGTTTGCTGACCAGGGGTACCGAAGTTTCCTGCTCAGGAGCAGTTGGCGTCAAAAGTTCTCTGCTTGGTCTGAGTAGGAGTAATATCCTATGCCCCAAAATAAACAGAGAACCCCCTGGCTTTAGCCATGGGGAGTGTCAGAGCAATCTACCAAAAGCAATTTAAGCCCAAAAGAATCTTATCCGAAGAGCACTTAATTTTTTTCTGGAAAGCGACAAAGAAAGAGGGGATCAATCAGGGACGGAGAGAAATTCATCCCCCTGGTTGCAAACTCGACTGATTTGCAAAGTAAGGCACCTGCCCCAGCAGGATGCGCAAGAGAACACCAGAGGATAGACCTGAATATCCTGACAGGTGGCAACACCCGACCATACACTGACAGTGGTTTTACTGCAACCGCACTACGCAAGCTACAAACCACAGAAAAATGGCGTCCCCACGGGGATTCGAACCCCGGTTACCGCCGTGAAAGGGCGATGTCCTAGGCCTCTAGACGATGGGGACAACAGTTACTTCTTGCTCAGGTTCCAGGTGAACAGTAAAACCACAATCGATTACTGTTCAAACATCCTGACGTGCTGTTTTGCATCAAGATAGTCTCAAGATTGCAACCACACGTTGGTGGAGCTAAGCGGGATCGAACCGCTGACCTCTACAATGCCATTGTAGCGCTCTCCCAGCTGAGCTATAGCCCCTTCAATGACGACCTGAGCCAATCATCGTTGAGGGGCGCATTTTATGCAGAGCGCCGTTACTTGTCAACTCCCTTTGCTGCAAAAAACTGGGTTTCAGGTCGTCTATTTTCAGGTCATCTATTCAGGAATGCGGCTGCCATAACTTCTGTAACGTCGCCATTCCAGGCGCATCCATCCCTCCCAGTACCTGCAATGCGTGACGCAAACGCGCCCGCACCAGATCTGCCCCCAGAATCACCATGGCTTCCATTACCGGCGTACTCGATGTTTTACCCGAAACAGCCACAAACACCGGTGCCATAAAGTCACGTAATTTCAACTCCAGCGCCTGTGCCCCTGCACCACAAATCCGCTCCACCGCCGCACTATCCCACGGTTGGATTTGTTCAGCCGCCCACAACATCCATTGCAAAATTTGCCGCACCTGCGTTTCCGTCAGGCGTTTATGCAAAAAACTATCGGGACGAACAGCAACTTGTCCACTAAAAAAGAAAGCTGCCCAATCTGCCGCATCGGACAGACGCTGGATACGCGGCTGTATTTGCGACAACACACGCGCCACATACGCTGTGTGCATTTTCCACTCCACAAAGGCCTGCATTAACGCCGACGGCGACATTTCACGCAACCACAAGGCATTCAGCCAATCCAGCTTTTCCACATCAAATACAGGCCCTCCCAGCGACACCCGCGACAGATCAAAGGCATCAATCATTTCCTGTAACGTGAATTTTTCACGTTCATCCGGCATGGACCAGCCCATCCGTCCCAGGTAATTCAACATCGCCTGCGGCAAATACCCCATACTTTGGTAATACAAAATGGACGTCGGATTTTTACGTTTGGATAATTTACTTTTATCGGGATTGCGTAACAGTGGCATATGACACAGCATCGGCATATTCCAGCCCAGGTACTGATAGATCAGTTGATGTTTGGGGGCGGAGCTAATCCATTCTTCCCCACGCAAAACATGCGTGATCTGCATCAGATGATCATCCACCACATTGGCCAGATGATACGTCGGTAGCCCGTCTGCTTTCATCAACACCTGCATATCCACCTGCGACCAAGGGATTTCTATGCGCCCGCGCAACAGATCATCAATTACACAAGTACCATCCACCGGCACTTTGAGGCGCACGACATGCGGTTGAGCCGATGCCAGACGTTCCGATACTTCCTGTTGCGACAGTTGCAGACAATAACCGTCATAGCCCGGATTTTGCCCCAACATCATTTGCTCATTACGCAACTGATCCAGCCGTTCAGCGCTACAGAAACAGTGAAATGCGTGGCCACGCTCAATCAACTCCTGCGTGTACTGCCGATAGATTGCGCTACGTTCGCTCTGTCGGTATGGCCCATAAGGACCGCCAACATCCGGCCCCTCATCCCATTCCAGTCCCGCCCAGCGCAATGCCTGCAAAATCTGCTGTTCTGAGGCCGCCGTCGAACGTACCTGATCGGTATCTTCGATCCGCAGGATAAACTGACCGCCATGCTGACGGGCAAAACACAAATTAAAAAGCGCAATATATGCGGTTCCCACATGAGGATCACCCGTGGGAGAGGGGGCTATCCGGGTACGTACTGTCTGCATTGGACACCAACCTGCACTGAAGCTGCACCGAAAAAACATCCTGTATATTATGCGCCCAACCCTGCAAAAAAACACGAATTACCTGCAGCATCATTCAACCGGGCTATCACTCAACCCCGCACCCCCTCAGCTGATAAAGGCCTTTTCCTTCAATATACGGATTTTATCACGCAACTGCGCCGCTGCCTCAAACTCCAGTGCTCTGGCTTTATCCAGCATTTGTGCCTCCAGTACCCGGATTTGCTGTAGCGCCTGCAAGGGATCGTAACACCCAGAATTTTCTGTCGCTTCGTTTAGCGGAACGGCTACAGCATCCGGGGCATTCCGGACAGCCCCCTCCAGAATATCCAGTATCGGCCGATGCACTCCCTGCGGCACAATACCGTGTGTTTCATTAAAGGACTGTTGTATAAGGCGGCGTCGATGGGTTTCATCCATGGCTCGCTGCATCGAACCGGTCACCTTGTCCGCATACAGGATAGCTCGTCCGTGCAAATGTCGCGCTGCCCGGCCCATGGTTTGAACCAGCGACCGTTCCGAGCGCAGGAATCCTTCCTTATCCGCATCCAGAATGGCGACCAGCGCCACTTCCGGCATATCCAGCCCTTCTCGCAGCAGGTTGATTCCCACTAGAACATCCAGCACGCCCATACGCAAATCCCGGATAATTTCAACGCGTTCAACCGTTTCTATGTCTGAATGCAGATAGCGCGCCTTAACCCCCTGTTCCAGAAGAAATTCCGTCAGATGCTCGGCCAGTCGTTTCGTCAGCGTCGTCACCAGCACCCGTTCCTGGAGTGCCACACTGTTGCGAATTTCTCCGAGCAGATCATCAACCTGTGTCGATGCCGGACGAACTTCTACTAAAGGATCCAGCAATCCAGTGGGCCGTACCACCTGTTCAACAACCTGTAAGGCATGCTCTGCTTCATAACTCCCTGGGGTGGCAGAAACAAAAATGCACTGTGGCGCAATTTTCTCCCATTCCTGAAATTGCATGGGTCGGTTATCCAGCGCCGAAGGTAGGCGAAAACCAAAATTAACCAGATTTTCCTTGCGGGAACGATCGCCTTTATACATCGCTCCGATCTGCGGCACCGTTACATGTGATTCATCCAGAAACAACAGCGCATCCGGAGGCACATAGTCAAACAAAGTCGGCGGCGGCTCACCCGGTAAACGCCCCGATAAAAACCGTGAATAATTCTCGATACCGGTGCAATAACCCAACTGTTGCAACATCTCAATATCAAAACAGGTTCGCTGTTCCAGGCGCTGTTCTTCAACCCGTTTATCGAGGCCCCTGAAATACGCCAGCCGTGCCTTCAATTCGTCCTGGATTTGGGGAATCGCCTTATGAATCCGCTCCGCCGGTGTCACGTAATGCGATTTCGGATATAACGTTACCCGTGGCATGGAACGTAGCACTTTTCCTGTCAACGGATCAAACCAGCGAATCGATTCCACTTCCTCATCAAACAGTTCCAACCTGACCGCTTCTGCCTCAGAATCCGCCGGAAATACATCAATGACATCGCCGCGTACCCGATAGGAGCCACGCACCAGATCCACATCATTGCGGGTGTACTGCATTTCCGCCAGCCGACGAAGAATAGCTCGATGATCC
Organism: Pseudomonadota bacterium; assembly: GCA_021781515.1. Classification (GTDB taxonomy): domain Bacteria; phylum Pseudomonadota; class Gammaproteobacteria; order Pseudomonadales; family Moraxellaceae; genus JAJXWR01. The sequence goes on along the minus strand of JAJXWR010000001.1, from coordinate 75,441 downwards.
ATCCGATCACCCCGGGAAATGTGGAGTAACATTTTCAGATACGCCTCAGGATCCCCAAGGCCGTAGATGGCAGACACCGTCGCCACAATTATTGCATCGCGCCGTTCCAGCAGGGCCCGGGTCGCTGACAGCCGCATCTGTTCAATATGCGCATTGACCGACGCATCTTTTTCAATATATGTGTCCGAAGACGGTACATAGGCCTCTGGTTGATAATAATCGTAGTAAGACACGAAATACTCGACGGCATTGTCCGGAAAAAAACTGCGTAGTTCTCCATACAACTGTGCTGCCAGCGTTTTATTGTGCGCCATGACCAAGGTCGGGCGTTGCATTGCCGCAATGACATTGGCCATCGTAAAGGTCTTGCCTGACCCCGTTACTCCCAGCAAGGTCTGATGCCGCATCCCTGCATGCAAGCCCTCCAGCAATCGACGCACTGCTTGCGGCTGATCGCCAGCCAGCGCATAGTGACTATGTAACTGAAAAAAATCTTTCATCCACCGCCTCTCCTGATTCGACTACGCAATTAGTGACATCTATTCGGTCAGGGTATATCATAATTGCGTGCTAAACGTTGCTGCGCATAACGATCAGATTGCGTTTGCCGGTTGGCCAGACCACTTTCGTCCCCCTCTTCAACGCTTCTGAGCGAGGTAACTGCTGTGAGTATTATTCTTTCCCGACGTGTACAGGCCATCAAACCCTCTCCCACACTGGCAGTGACCAACCGTGCGGCGGAACTAAAAGCTGCTGGCAAGGATATCATTGGTCTTGGTGCTGGTGAACCGGACTTTGAAACCCCTGAACATATCAAAACAGCAGCCATCCAGGCGATTCATCAAGGGTTTACCCGCTATACAGCAGTAGATGGGACGCCCAGCCTGAAAAAAGCGATTATTGCCAAATTCAAACGCGACCAAGGACTGGATTATGACCCGGCGCAAATTCTGGTGTCCTGTGGTGGCAAACAAAGTTTCTTCAACCTCGCTCTGGCGCTGCTTAATCCGGGTGATGAAGTCATTATTCCTGCACCGTACTGGGTCTCTTATCCCGACATGGTGCTGATTGCCGATGGTGTTCCGGTGCCAGTCATCTGTCCGCAGGAACAACAGTATAAAATGACCGCCAGCCAGCTGGAAGCGGCCATTACTCCAAAAACACGTCTGCTGGTGCTCAACTCCCCTTCCAACCCCACCGGAATGGTCTACAGCCGCGAGGAACTTTTACAACTGGCGAATGTACTGCGCAAACACCCACAGGTATTGATTGCCACCGATGACATGTACGAACATATTATCTGGAGTGCCGAAAAATTTGAAAATATCGTAACGGTCGCTCCTGATCTGTACGACCGGAGCATTGTCCTCAATGGCGTTTCTAAAGCCTATGCCATGACGGGCTGGCGGATTGGCTATTGTGCCGGACCGAAACCCTTAATCAATGCCATGAAAAACGTCCAGTCCCAATCCACTTCCAATCCCACATCCATCTCCCAGGTGGCTGCCGAAGCGGCCCTGAACGGTCCTCAGGACGTCCTGCTGCCCATGGTGCAAGCGTTTAAGGAGCGTCACGATTTTGTGGTGGAAGCACTGAACCACATTCCAGGAATCAGTTGCTCGAAAGCCGATGGGGCTTTTTACGCCTTTGCAAATGTTCAGGGAGCCATTGATTCACTGAAGCTGGAGAACGACCTCAAATTTTCAGAATACCTGCTCAATGAAGCCGGTATTGCGGTCGTTCCTGGATCTGCTTTCGGTCTGGACGGACATATGCGGATTTCCTATGCCACTTCTAACGCCATCCTGCAGCAGGCCCTTGAACGGCTACGTAAGTCGCTGTCCTGATTTGTCGTGAATTGTGCATCATGAAGCGGAACTTCTAGTTCCGCAGAACGAATACCAACGAAAGACTTGCCAGAGCCCACCAGACTTCAGTCTCAGACTAAAGTATGGTGGGTTGCAATATTCTAGCCAAACACCAACGATTACCAGTGAATCCCCTTCATCAGATACGCAAAGGCCATCTGTTCTGTCGTCGGGGGGGTCGGTTCTGTGCTTTTGCCACTCCGTGCCGCATCCGAATCCGGGAACATCTTAAACCCGGTATTCATGATGATTTCTGTGGTTTTCGGCATAATAAAATGCAGCACCTGACCAAAAATCCCCAGACGAGTCGCAATTCGCTTCTTGCGACTGATCATTGCATCACAAATCATATCGGCGGCTTCTTCCGGACTGATGGCTGGCACATGATCGTAAATTTTCGTCGGCGCGATCATCGGCGTACGCACCAAGGGCATGTTGATCGTCGTAAAGTGAATTCCCTGATCAGAAAACTCCGATGCAGCACAACGGGAAAACGCATCCAGCGCCGCCTTCGAGGCGACATAAGCCGAGAACCTGGGCGCATTGGTCAACACACCGATCGACGAAATATTAATCACATGACCGGAATGACGCGCCTCAAAATGCGGCATCAACCGCATGATCAGCCGCAGTGCCCCGAAATAATTCAGTTGCATGGTCCGCTCATAGTCATGGAAGCGTTCATAGGCCGCCGACACGCCCCGACGAATGGACCGACCGGCATTGTTGATCAACACATCGACCTGGCCATGTTCACCCAGAATCTCCGCAATCAACCGGTCACAATCCTCCATACTGGAGACATCAGCACTGTACTGCCACGCCTTACCACCCAATGCTTCAATTTCCGCACGCGTCGATTGCAGTTTTTCCGGATCACGGGCCACCAGCACAATTCGGGCCGTCGTTTCTGCCAGACGCAAGGCCGTGGCTTTCCCGATACCCGAAGAGGCACCCGTGATGACCACCACCTTGTTGGCCATGTTACCGGCCAGTGTCCGATCCACAAACAAGTCCGGATCCAGATTGCGCAACCAGTAATCCCAGAGCACCCCCGCATAAGTATTGAGTGGGGGACAACTGATTCCCGAGTCTTTCAGTTCCCTTTGCGTGTCCCGACAGTCAAACTTTGTCGGGTAGGTAAGAAAACCCAAGGCCTCTTCGGGAATCTGCAAATCCTTAAGAAACTGCTGACGCAGCCGCCGCACCGGTGGCAATTTACCCACAGGCCCAGTAATTGACTTTGGAATAAATGCAGCCATCCGTGCATCAATACGCATGGTAAACTTGGGAGCACCCGCCGCATCGGCAAAAAGATTCATCACCTCGCCCACCTTGAAAGGCTTGGGATCCGTCAGATGAAAAACCTGCCCATCCAGTCCTTCCCGATGCGCCAGATAATCCATGGCATCGACCACATAATCGACCGGTACTATATTCAACCGCCCGCCTTCAACCCCCAGCATCGGCACCCAGGGAGGCAGGGCAGAACGTAATTTTTTAATGAGACGCATGAAATAATACGGCCCATCAATTTTATCAATTTCTCCGGTTTTAGAATGCCCCACCACCATACCAGGACGATAAATCTGATAAGGCACAGTGCAAGTTTCCCGAACCATCCGCTCTGCTTCGTGTTTGGTGCGCAGATACGGATTAATCAGTTTTTCAGCCTCATCAAACATGTCTTCACGCCACGTCCCCTGATACAACCCGGCAACGGCAATCGAACTGGTATAGTGCAAATGTTTGACCTTCAGCGCTTCTGCCGCCTGCAAGACATATTTGGTGCCCAATACATTGGCCGCCACCTGCGCTTCTTCACTGGCCTTGATGTCATAAATCGCCGCCAGATGAAAAAAATGATCAATTTTTCCTTCCAGCGCATCCCGGTCTGCCTCTGACAGTCCCAGATAAGGCTGGGAGATATCACCAGAGACAATATGTAATCGATCCGCATCATTCAGACAACGCTGCCTGAGCTGATTAAATTTAGCGGCGCTGCCAGAACGAACCAGCACATATACCTCACCACCCCGGGCCAACAGTTTTTCTACCAGAAATTTCCCGATAAACCCGGTTGCTCCAGTCACCAGATATTGCATCGCTACGGCTCCCTCTTGTTGATCTGCATTCAGTACCGCACACCCTCCGTGCAGGCATGTGCTACAGTGTAACGTCTATCGTACAAATTGCTAGAGCCAAAGTGGTTTTATTTTACTTTTATTTAATTAAATCATTGAATTAGAGTAATTACTCCAGAGCAATTACTCTAATTTTCAGCCCCCCCGCCACCTTGGCCGACAAAATCGACCAACAAAAACTCACTGTAGCGCCAGTGACCTAAACACTGACGCTGAACACGCCATTCCGGGAGGAGTTGCTCAAGCAACCGATAAAAATCCTTGCCGTGATTCAAATGCCGCAGATGACACAGTTCATGTATCATCACATACTGCTGCAAGAGCACCGGCACACAAATCAGGCTCTGCGCCAATGCGATTTGTCCATTGCTGTCGCAGCGTCCCCAACTGGCCCGCATTTTTTTGAGCACCAGTTTCTGCGGAACCAGTCCGGCCGCCTGCAGGGAATGCACCAACCCCCAGAAGCGCTCGGGCAACTCAGCCTGCGCTCGGGCAGCGCACCACTGCTTCCAGAGCGCAAACAACGCCTCAGGCGACGGCTGTTCCATATGGAAAATTATTTTCTGAGCCCCAAGATCCACAAAAGACCGGGTGTCCGGTACCATCTCCGCCACATACCGCTCCCCCTGATAATAAACATAGTCCGGTCGTTGGCCGGTTTTTACCCGAGCGGCCCTGGCATTATCATAACCTTGCTCTAATAAGGGCCAGTGATGAAACAGCATGGGGAACAGTTCTTTTTCAACAGCCCCATGTGGCATACGGATTTCAATCCCCTCTGCCGTTGAGCGCATCTTGATCATTCGCTTGCCTGCATGGCGTAATACCCGCACTGGCAACACCCTGCCCTGCGGATTAACCACCTCTTTCCAGCGTGACTTGGATGATTTTTCCATAATAGGATTTGAAAATTCAGACAAAAAAGACAAAAAAAAGGGCACAAAGTGCCCTTTTTCTGAACCGACAGAAGTCGATTACTTTGGTGCAGCAGGAGCAGCCGGAGCAGCAGCGTCAGCGGCAGGAGCAGCTGGAGCAGGAGCAGCAGCTGCGTCAGCAGCCGGTGCAGCACCAGCGGCAGGAGCAGCAGCCGGTGCAGCGGCCGGAGCAGCAGCAGGAGCAGCAGGAGCAGCAGCCGGAGCAGCAGCAGCAGCGTCAGCAGCAGGTGCTGGAGCAGCAGCGTCAGCAGCGGGAGCAGCGGCGTCGTCTTTCTTAGCGCAGCCAGCCATGGCCAACGTGGCAACAATAGCGGCGGAGATCGCAATCTTCTTGATCTGCATGATGTAAAGTCTCTCAAGTAACCAGTTAACGTTAACCAAGCCGGGCACCCAAAAAACCGTTACCGGAAATTCACCACAAGGCAAATAATGGCACCCGAAACATCGGCGAGGCGTATCTTACCATCACTTTCTTGCACATTCCAGTATTTTTGAAATGATTTTTTACCAGCTGGCACAAAATTCACTAGGCAAATGCTGAGTTTTACCGTAAAAGGGGGTTGTAAAAATTCATTTATTATGACTCATCCCCGCAATTTGTCGCATTTTCTGCAATACTTGAATTATTTTTCCTGACGGCCAGCCACTTCCCAATGATCCGAACACGATACCCGACCCTGATTGCCATTCTCCTCAATGTGCTCGTCGCAACGCACCCTGCAACAGCGGACAACGCTCCCAACATGGCCAACGCCCCACCCACCCCCCCCTCCGTAACGACAACACTGGAGAATCAGCTTCGCAATCAGTTGCAACAGTCGGCTGATTTTCCTTCAGGAGCACAGATCGAAATCCATTTTTTGGGCAATCTGAGCACCTTGCCTCCCTGCCCTACCGAATGGCAACCGGAATTTTCCACACTCACCCCAACACCAGGACGCAGCACCCTGAATCTGCGCTGCCCGGGCATACCCGGACGACGTGGAGCAGGCGTACTCATTCAGGTCAAAGCGCCCGTTGTGGTCATTCAAGTGCCAGTTCGTAGCCATGCAAATATTCCCGCTGAAAATCTGATACTAAAAACCGAAGATATTACCTGGCTGCACGGCAATTATTTTTCCGCTATCGCCGCTGTGGCTGACAGCACCGCCCGGCGAGACTTGAGTATGGGCACGCTGGTTGGACCTCAGGATATTGCTCCCCCGCTACTGGTGCACCGGGGCGACCAGGTGATCATTGAAGCAACTGCCGGAAGTTTGACAGTGAGTGACGTAGGCATTGCACTTAATGACGCCGCACGTGGCGAAACGGTACGCATTCAGCACCAGAAATCCGGCAAAATCGTCCAGGGATTCGCTATCGGCCACGACGTGGTGCAAATTCCCTTATGAGGCGCTGCTGCGAATTTTTTATTATTTTTTTATACTACTGCGGCGAGGCTATATTTTTCCGCCAGACTGCCGCCAGCGGAAAATTATTGCTCAAGTTTTCCGGATTACTGCCGAAAACCTAGGTAAGAGTTTTAATCAGGTATTGCGAGGATGACACATCATGGTCATGGACATTAACAACTCAGGCAGAAATGCCAGTGTTTCCAATACGGTAAACACAAATCCCCCAACGGGCAAACCGAACTCGGGTTCACCATTGCCTGTAGCGAATCAGGGACAGACCACGGTTACACCTGCCAATACCCCGGAACCTGGTAGTGGTGTGTATATCAGTTCCGAAGCGCAGACCATGCAGAAACTGGCGCAGCAACTGAAGGATCCACCTGTCAATCAGTCCCGGGTGACCCAGATCAAACAGGCTATTGCCAACAATACCTACACCATCAATCCGGAGCGGATTGCCGAAAAACTCCTGTCAGCCGATGAGCAGATGCCTACGCCTCACTAAAATCATCAGGCCTGTTGCATCTGCGAATCATGGCGTTTTTTTTGCATAAGCTTCGTTAACAGTCTGAATACGGTGTAACGGAGGTTATCATGAATTTCCCTCATCCACTCAATCGGTTGAGTCAACAAAGTACCTGCCTGCTTGATCTGCTGCTGCAAGAACGTCAAGCCCTTGAAAACAACCATATTACCACACTGGGACATCTGCTCTCCCAGAAAGAAGAATGTGTTCAGCAACTGCTGCAAATGGAACTGGAACTTAAAGAACAACTCGGGCGTCAAGGTTTTCAGATGGATCAGAATGGCATTCTTGCCTGGCTGGAACGTCAGCGCTTCAGCCAGACGCTCTGGCACCAGATACATGCCACACTTAAAGTCATCCGCGATCTGAATAACATTAATGGTCTGGTCATCAACCGTGCCGGTCGTAACACCCAACGGCTACTGGAAATCATTACCGGACAATCTTCTGTTACAACGTATCGCCAAAATGGTTTACACTTCAACGGTAAATTATCCCGTGTCTATGGAAGTGCATAGTGTTTTTCTGGCAAAAAAAACCGGAACCAGCCAACAACCCGGATCGTAAGATTCTGAACGCCATTCAGGACGACCGGGGGCTGCTGACTTTAAGTATCGGCAGCCAGCAAGCCAGTTCCCTGATGCTTGAAGTTCGCCCAGCAGCGCTGTTGCTCGATTCATTGACCCCGATACAAGTGCAGCATGAACTTAAACCAGGCAATGTAGTGTTATTGCAGGGCAAACACAACGGCATCCGCTGGAATTTCCGCACAAGCGTCATCGGGCTGGAACAGGATTACCACGGTGGGGATTCCTTGCTGCTGCTGCAACTGCCAAAAAAAATTGAATATAGCCAACAGCGTAAAGAATACCGTGCCACCATAAAAAGTTATGTCGCCGCCCAGGTCAGTTTTTTCAGACCTGCCGATGGCAAAAATCGTGGCAGACCCCTTGATATCTCTAATTCCGGCATGCGTATCGCCGTACCACAAATCATGATGGATCTGGGTGTTGGGGAAGTCCTCACCCGCGGCGAGTTGCAATTGCCGGGATTACCGGCCATCCCTTTCGAGGCGGAGGTCAAAAATTATCATTATGACCGACGCAAAAATCAGTCAATACTGGGATTATGCTTTTCGCAAATCAAAAGTTCAGACCAGAAACTCCTCACCCGGTTTTCTCTTGAAATGCAAAAAGAGCAACATCGCACGGAAAGCTGATACTTTTGCGACCATCTGGCCAGTGTCGTTTGACGCAACGTTTGACGCAATGATGTAGCGAACTAAAATTCTTGCATCACCTACAATATAATTCATAGTCGAGCACAGGCAGCACCAATGTCATTCTCATTGCAGATCATTGCCAGCGGACAGAGTATCCGATGAATCAGGAGCCGTGTCGGGCCTTATTGCTGTCCGGGGGTGGCGCCCGTGCGGCCTACCAGGTCGGTGTCCTCAAAGCCCTCGCCGAGCTTCTGCCCGCCAATGCACCGACCCCTTTTCGTATTATCTGTGGTACCTCAGCCGGCGGCTTAAATGCAGCGGGCGTAGCCATAAATGCCGATAACCTTAAATCGGCGGTACATCAACTGGAACATATATGGGCTAATTTCCGTACACGCCAAGTCTACCGCACCGACTTGCCTGGTGTCTGGGCCTGTGCCCTGAAATTCGTGGCCACACTGCTGATCGGCCGGCTGGGCCGATCTCAAGGGGTGTCGCTGCTGGATAACCGCCCCTTGCGGCACTTGCTGCAAACCCACCTCGCACTGGAACGGCTTGACAGTATGCTCAGCAGTGATTATCTGGATGCACTGGCCATCAGCGCCTCCGGCTATACCTCCGGCGAATCGGTCAGTTTCTTTCAGGGAAAAGCGCATTTACAAGGCTGGCAACGTTCGCGTCGGGTTGGCGTACGCACGCAACTGGATATTGAACATCTGATGGCCTCTGCCGCCATTCCGGTCATTTTTCCTGCCGTGCGCATTAACCGGGAATTCTTTGGTGACGGCGCCGTACGCCAACTGGCCCCGATCAGCCCCGCCTTGCATCTGGGTGCCGATCGGGTGCTGGTGATTGGCGCCGGTTCGCAAAGCCCTCGACGCACCCGGGAACAGGTCAGCCACTATCCCAGCATTGCGCAGATCATCGGCCATGTCATGGCCAGTTCCTTTGTTGACTCGCTGGAAGGCGACCTGGAACGTCTGAACCGGGTGAATCGCACCATCAGCCTGATCCCCGAAGAAGTGCGCCAACGTGCGGAATTTCAGCTCAAATCAGTGCAGGTTCTCAACATTTCCCCACCGTCCCAAGTCGTGGAAAGAATGGCCTTACGTCATGTCGATGCACTGCCGTCGACCATCCGCATGTTCGTAACCGGCTCTGGTGCCACCCAACGCTCCGGAGCCGGTGTCCTCAGTTATTTGCTGTTTGAAGCAGAGTATTGCCAGGCGTTGATTGAACTGGGGTATATTGACGGCCGTAGCCGTCAGGCGGAGTTGCTCGAATTTCTCGATCTGAATCCGGTGCAACCCCTGGCGGATCTGGTCGTCAATCACTAAAGCGAATCCAGTATGCAAATCCTGTTGCTCTTGCTGTTGTTCTGTCTGTCGAGCCTGGTCCCCCTCCCTGCCTATGCGGCAGCATTCTCTGCATCAGCAGCATCTGGCAATCCTCTGCGCCTGCCCGCTGCCGCCGCTGCCGAGTGGGCCGGGTCAGATATTTTGCTCAGCCAGGAGGCGAATGAAGTGGTCGGCCTGCTGGTCATTCCTCGCCGTGCGCCGCAGTTATTCCAGGAACTGTACCCTCCACTGAATACCAGCATCGGGCAACGCATCCATCTACGTTCCAGCCACTGGCACTCCGAGGCTAGCGTTGGTTACTATCAGCAAGAAGTACAGATCCCCCTGCCCATGTGGCATTTGCATTTATTGTTACAGATGCAACAATCGCCGGTGCAACACACTGATTTTCCGGAAATCTACCGTTGGGAAAACATCATGCGCCAAGGCGATCTGCAAAAATTGCAGACCCGGACCGAACTTTATGCTCTGGATGCCCAGCACACTCTGCTGATTTACCGAATTGAGGTACAGGCCGATCCAGAGTTCTGGTTAATGCGCCTCTTTCCCAAAGCGCTTGGAGCAATCAGCCATTATCTGCCATGGCTGACCGCAAGCAGCTATCTGCAGTACCTGCAAGCCCGTTATTATTCTATTGCGGAAAAGGACAGGATACCGCCCCCTGCCCGAAACGACATCAGTGATCCTAGTGGATGGATACGGTTACATCAAGAGGCCAGTCAAACCCAACTCCACCTGAGTTGGGATTATCCATTTCCCCTTGGCTTTACGCAGCGCCGACTAATGCTCATCCAACGCTACCATGAGTTTATTCCCACCCTGCAAAAAGTCAGTTTACAGGCATTTCCGGGCTACACCTTGAGTCAATGGATACTCACCCTGCATCTCGGACCGCTCAGTTTACACCGCAGCTACTGGATGCGGCTGCACCGCTCCGGATCCATTCTGTGGTTCGACGGGATGGACGAACTCAAGCATCCCGTGCACGGCAACTGGCAACTGGCCGCTTCAGGAAAAACAACCCATAGTGAACTTAGCATCAGTACCCAGCCAGACGACAGCAGCTGGGTGCAGGGGGTACTCAGCTATACCCCGTTCCCAGTCAATTCATCAACTTTGATTGCCAGCCTGATGCTAATGCAACGCAGCTCCGCCTGGTTACTCATGCAGAAGGGCAACGCTGCTCAAAACACAACCATTCGTCCCTGAGCCATGCGTATAAAATGGGAGCCATCACCACTCCTGGCAATCCAAGGAGACGTTCCAGCACTATCATTGCCAATAACATTTCCCATACCTTGGAATGGATACGGGTTCCCATAATCCGTGCATTTACAAAATACTCCAGCTTATGAATAGCCACCAAAAACCCCAGAGACACCAGAGACAAGGACGGGGAAACGCTCAGACTCAGCACCAGAATCACCGTATTGGAGATGAGATTTCCCAGAATAGGAATCATCCCCCCAAAAAACGTCACCAGCACCAGCGTCTTCGCAAAAGGCAGATGAATTCCGGCAATGGGCAAGGCAATCAACAGATACGCAACCGTCAGTAGCGTATTGATTGAGGCAATACGTACCTGGGCCACCGCAATCCGGGAAAAGCTGAGGCGCAACTGATGACATTGCTCCAGCAGTAACAACGAACGCAAACCGATTTGTTGCTCCCGCCCCAAGCGACGCCCATCCAGTGCCATCAGCAGACCGATGAGCAAGCCAATAAAAAGATAGCCTAACTGTTTCAAGGTACCGATGCCCCAGGCACCGATTTCTCCAGCATGCGTACCCACACCGCGTGCCATGACCGCCATCAAATCCTGTTGTTGCGGCAACAGCTCCGCCAGATTATCCGGGATATGCGTCCGCAATGATTGCAAAATTGCACTGACATGCACCATCATTTCGCCAAAACGTGCCCAACTGCCCAACAGGGCATTCACCCCCGCCGCTACCAGAAATAACAACATCAAGGCGAGCAGTATAAAAAAGAAGACACCCAGGGCACTACGACCATGCGACTGACCAAAACGGCTGCGTTGCAAAGCATCCATGACAGTAAAAGACAACATTCCTGCAAGAATCAACACCGTAAAACCAGCAGCAATCAACCCCAAAGTGAGAGAAAATACCAGAAAAAACAGAAAGAACCGGTAAAATCCAGGAGAAATCTTTCCTTTAAACACGTTTTCCTGAGACACGGTATTATCGGTCATTAAGCACAGTCCTTGGCCTGATAGAGAATACACAGTGTACCCTGCCCTGAAAAATTCGTCAGCAGTTAAAACAGGTCGACCTCACCCACTCCTGCTCCCACGGTAAACTCCTGCAAGGCCTGCCGGGTATTTCCCGCCAGTGTCAGCAGAAATTCAGCTTCCTTTAACACTTCTTCCTGTTGCTCATTGGATTCAGCCAACACCTCGACTTCTCTGCTGACCAGCTGACAGGCCTGACTTTGCTCACGAACTGCGAGTGCCAGTTGACTGACCTCCGTCAACGTCTGTGTATTCACCAACGAAATCAACTGCATGACCTCCTGCGCCGCCCGAGCATGTGTTTGACTGTCCGCCAGACGCTGCGACAGCTGTTCCGTACGGCTCAGCACATTTTTAACACTCGAAGAAATACCATCGGTCATCCGCTGAATTTCTGTGGTCGATTGTGCGGTTCGCCCTGCCAGATTACGCACTTCATCCGCCACCACTGCAAACCCCCGTCCGTGTGCACCGGCCCGGGCCGCTTCTATCGCCGCATTAAGAGCCAACAGATTCGTTTGATCTGCCACTGATTTGATCACCGACACCATCGATTCGATCTGCGATGAAACCGCACCCAAGGCCTGCACATCATCGGACATGGAACCCAGTGCCTCTGCCACTGCGGTAATTCCCTGAACCATCGCCTGCAGTCGCTGAGCCCCCTGACGCGAGGCTTCCTCCGACCGATGGGCAATACTCTGGGTGGTCTCTGCCGACTGGGTCGTCGAATGCAGGCTTGTCGTTAATTCTTCCATCGCCGCCACCGTCTGCGTCAACGCCTCTCCCTGCACCGCACTACTGCGAGCCAGGGCACTTTCCCCTGAACTCATGGCACGTGCCTTGTTTTCCATCTGACTCACCTGCTGACCCACCCGGGAAAAAGCCTGTGACAGGCTGATCAGCAATTCATTCAGACTGTTCGCCACCTGCATCAGTTCACTACTTTCAGCAAACTCGAAATGCCGTGCCAGATTTTTCTCCCGAGTCATGGCATTGATAATATTCGCCATGGATTCCAGCGGTGTAGCCACTTTTACCCGCACAAAACGGTAGTAAAAACCGGCACACCCGGAAAATAACAGCAACAGCAGCAACAGCAGCACCCATTCGACCCGCTGCCGCTGACTTTCCACCTGCGAACGTTGCCCAGCTGCCTCTTGGCCGATTTGTGCCATCAGACGGGTCAACAGTGCCGTCGGCGGACGGTCCTGTCCCGCCACCAGTACATCAGCAACATGGCTGTCTCCACCACTGTGCTGAAACGCCGCCAGTCCTTCCCGGTAATGTTGTCCCATCTCCTGTTGTGCCGCCACAAACTGATCCAGCAATTCAAGCGCCGTCCCTGCCGCCAACTGCGACCGCAACCACCCCGCCTGCTGCTGCACCTGCGCCTCATCCGTCGTAAAATTCCGCCAGTATCGCTGCATTTCCAGCGGATCCTTGCCGCACAACAGCACATCTTTCCATTCCTGCACCTGCATTTTGAAGCGTACTTGCATCGCCAGCGTATTTTTTTCTAAGGCTTCCGTCTGCAACACCTGCTGCAGATCCCCCAGATACCCTCTGTCCATCCAGAAAAACAGACCTGTCACCGTGCAAGCCAACAACAAAAACACCGAAAAGAACATGACCATCACCTGACGGCTGATGGTTGTCGCAGACACTCTGAGCATCTCTGAAAAAATCCTGATTCGATAGTTAACAATGCGGCATATTAACATGGAAGGAGGAGCAAAGAAATTTCGCTCAGGTATTAAACCGAATGAGGCACAACAAGCGAAACAGATTGATTTTTTCTAACGGCCTCTCAAAAAAATCAAGTATTTTCGACCCGCATTTGATCAAATGCGTTAATCAATAGCGGTCACAGATCGCCACCTGAATGCTATAGTTACACGAATAGTTACACCACGATGGGTTCCCGTAACACGGCCCGCAGATCCGCCCTCATTTCCCATAAAGAAAGATTGATACTCATGCACAAGCGGATTTACCAAAAAATTTCAGCACTGTCACCCCTGGAATTCCCTGCAAAACGCCTCAGTCAGACCGTATTGATCGTCACCGCATTACTCGGATTCAGCACAACACTGACGGTGCGTGCCGACTATTTTCTGCACGCCAGTCAGCGTAGCGAACTGATTCTCACAGGTCAGATTACCGGCGAAGATCAGGTGCTTTACCAAGTATGGATTGTGCCGGGTTACCTGCCACCGCTGCACGATGCCACGCTTCACTGGGGTAACGCTGGTAACCGGATGCGTGATTATGGCGATCCTCAATTTTACCGATCGATTGCTCAGCATACGCACCACATCCTGGAGTTTGACCAACATCAGGTCTTTGGCGAATTTTTAGTGCATGGCATTCGCAACGACTGGGTTGATGCCCTGAAAACAGCGCAGGAACGCACCCAACGCCGAGTATTTGGCTGGTGGCTGGCCTACCCTTGGGCATTCGTTGAACTAAGCACTGAAACCGCCCTGCGCAGTGTGGCAGGCACCTCCGCCGGGATCGTCATTGGGGTGCTAGGCCCGACGCTATGGCCCGTTACTGAATGGCTGTTGCCTTCTGTTGAAGCCGGCTATAATGTACTCCTGCCGGGAAGCATCATCCCTCTGCTGCAACTCAGTTGGAACACCCTGGTCGCACCGCCGCTGGCCTTATTGGGCGAACAGCCCTCCGCCACCCGCGCTGACGGCTTCTGGATTCAGGCGCTGCCGACGCAGGCCACCGATAAACAACTAACGGAACTGCAAGCCGTTCTGGCTCAGGAAACGCAAAATATACTGTCTTCTCCAGAACTACAGTCTCTTGAACAAGAGCGTCAGCAGATTGACGCCCAGTATACCAGTGAACGTCAACGCTTGCTACAGCACTTGCAGGATGAACAAGCCAGCGCCGAGCAGCAAAACACGAACAAACAACAGCAATGGCTCGATACCTTGCTCAATGAGCAGCCGCAGTTATGCCATCCTGATTTACTCCGACAGGTGCTACAACATCGGCATTCTGCCGATGATATCCTGCAACCCCTGAATACCAATACCACCGTCGGTTCGTTGACTCCCCAACTAATTCACCACTGTATCGAGATACTTCAGTCTTCCCCCGCAAAAGTGGTTGTTCCGGTGCCGCCCCCCCCAGGGAACACACCTGCCAACGGCGGCTGAACATCGGCATTCTGTGCTCTATTCCTGAGAAAATGATCCATTAATACTATAGCCAGCATCGCCTCAGCGATCGGCGTCGCCCGCACACCGACACAGGGATCGTGGCGACCCCGAGTCACCACATCCACCACCTCGCCTTGTTCATTCAGGCTACGTCCGGGACTCATGATACTTGAGGTTGGCTTCAATGCGATGGTTACCACCAGATCCTGACCCGAACTGATGCCTCCCAGCACCCCACCAGCATGATTGGCGGTAAATCCCTGATGCGTCATCTCGTCCCGATGAATATGTCCACGTTGGTTAACCACTGCAAATCCATCCCCGATGGCGACCGCTTTTACCGCATTGATGCTCATCATGGCATGGGCAATATCCGCATCCAGCCGGTCAAAAACCGGTTCCCCAAAACCAACCGGAACCCGCTCGGCAACAATTCGCAATTTAGCGCCACAACTGCTGCCTTCACGCCGCAACTGCTCAATCAACTGCTGCATGGCCGGCAACACCGCCACATCACCACAAAAAAAAGGATTCTGCGATACCGCCTCCCAATCCAGCGTTTCTGCAACAATTGGCCCCATCTGCTGCAAATGCCCACGGATCTGAATCCCTAACCGGGAGCGCAGGTATTTTTTGGCAATGGCACCCGCCGCTACACGCATGGCCGTTTCCCGGGCGGATGACCGGCCACCTCCCCGATAGTCCCGCCGTCCGTACTTGCAGAGGTAGGTGTAGTCGGCATGGCCCGGACGAAACACTTGAGCAATCGCCTGATAATCACGGGATTTCTGGTCAATATTCGGAATCAGTAGTCCGATTGGTGTGCCCGTTGTCTTTCCTTCAAACACCCCTGAAAGAATCTCGACCCGATCTGCTTCACGCCGCTGTGTGGTATATGGCGAAGTGCCGGGTTTACGTCGATCCAGATCCGGCTGCAAATCGTCAACACTCAGTTCCAGGCCAGGGGGACAACCATCAACGATAGCCCCCAGTGCCGGCCCATGCGATTCACCAAAGGTGGTGACCCGAAACAGTTCACCGATTGAATTTCCTGCCATGTCGTCCCCCCCCTCCCCTGTTGCTTAAGCCCTCAGTTACCTGGAGATCAGCGTCGCTTTCTCGACAGTTGTGTACGCAGGAGAAGCAAGTCCTCGACCGAGAGAATAACCACCCCTTCCGCATCACTTTCGAGTAGAAGCCAGTTAAATTCAAAATCCGGAAACTCCTGCTCCAGGCTCCAGCGCGACTCCCCCACTTCCAGCACCAGTGATCCCCCTTCATTCAAGTGATCAGCCGCCTCTGCCAGAATACGCCGGATCAGATCCAGACCGTCCCGCCCACCTTCCAGCGCCAGATCAGGTTCGTAGGAATATTCCTGCGGCAATTCCGCCATAGAGCCTGAACTAACATAAGGAGGATTACAGACAATCAGATCATAGGACTGATCCCCGATCTGAGCGAACAGATCCGATTGAATCAACATCACCCGATCGTCGACTTCATGAGTTTCAACATTCAGTTGTGCAACCTCCAGTGCCTCACCGGAGATATCCACCGCATCGACCATGGCATCATCAAAGGTTTCCGCCAACGCAATGGCAATACAACCACTGCCCGTACACAAATCCAGAATCGTTTCAGGCGCTTCTTCAATCCATGGCTCAAACTGATCGCGAATCAGTTCCGCAATCGGTGAGCGAGGGATGAGCACCCGGGCATCCACATAAAACGGCATCTCACAGAAATACACCACATTAGTGAGGTACGCCACAGGAATACGTTCTACAACACGGCGTTTGAGCATGGCCAACACCGCTTTTTTCTCAATGCTCAGCAAACGGGCATCCATGATTTCTTCATCTGCATCCCAGACCAGATTCAGATTATGCATCACCAGTGCAGTGGCTTCCGCAAACACATCATCGGTACCATGCCCAAGAAAGATATCACTGGAATTCATCACACTGACGCTAAAACGAATAAAATCCCGGATGGTGTGGAGTTCCCAACCTGCCTCATCAAAATGATTTAACAGTTCACTGGTCTCTTGAGACATGGTTATTTCCTCAAATTTATGCGTAGCGATTATATCACCAACTAAACACGCTTCGCTTTGCATCTGGCACAATCTTCGAGTTTAATTTGTTTTCAACAACGCTCAAGGTAGAATAGGGCCAATCAGTACTTCCTCCGGTTTTTCCTGAAGGCAATACTTAATGTCTCTGAACATTTTTCTCCTGTGGTTGGCTAATATCGCTCTGGACAGTGGGGGGCAGTTGGCCTTCAAGGCAGCGGCACGCCAGGAACATCCTGATTCCGGGCTATCCTACTGGCTGTTTATCCTGAAACATCCGTTCATTCAAACCGGTATTCTCTGCTACATCGCAGAATTTTTGCTCTGGCTGGCTTTCCTTTCGATCGTCCCCCTATCGCAAGGGGTCATCCTTGGATCCATCAATATTGTGACATTAATGCTGGGCGGCCACTTTTTGTTTCAGGAACGATTGACAGCCTGGCGGTTGACCGGCATGAGTCTAGTGGCACTGGGGGTGGCACTGGTGGGGATCATTTAATGCGCCTGTTTTATCTGACTGGTTTTTTCGTTCTGATGGTATTTGACACCTTGGCACAGGTGAGCTTTAAAATGACGGCAATGCACTCCCTGCCACTGGCCGCCAATCTGGCCTGGGTGCAGCGCATACTCAGTCAACCCTGGGTATATGTGGCTATTCTTGGTTATATCGGCTCCTTTTTTACCTGGGTCACGCTGCTGCGACGAGCGCCCATCGGGCCGGCGTTCGCCGCTTCCTACCTGGAAGTCATTAGTGTACTGTTCTGCTCCGTCTGGTTGTTCCATGAACATATCACCCGAACGCAGTTGCTCGGCGTGGCCCTGATCATCGGCGGCATTCTCTGCCTGGCCAAAGGTGAAACAGAAGCCATTCCCTGATAGCCCAACACTCCCCCCCATCAGTCCAAACGAGCTTCAGGCACGGTGCTAGCAAGTAACCGGCACAGTTGCAAATTAACCTGATGTTGTTGCAACTGCCAGTCTTTTAGCGCAGGAGGAACCTCCTGCGTCTCCTGCCCGTCAAGCCGGCTTAACAGGCGTTTTAACAACTGTTGATACTGGTAAAAAGAAATATCCCCAGTCACATCACACCCTGTCAACCGTGTGCGGCAAGCGGCGACAAAAGCATACATCTGTGGCAACTGCATCATTCCTTGATCCCAGTTGGTCCGTACTGCCTCAGCGGCCAATACATCTTTGTCTATACTCAGATAAAGCGGAAAATCCGGCTCCAGCTGCGCCTTCAATGCATCAAGTAACGCATCAATCTCGTTAAATCCATGAAACATCTGGGATAGCCCTAAACATCGGACATAACGCACATCCACCTGAACGGACCAATAATGCACGCGCCCACTATACAATGGCCACCAGTTATTTTCCCAGAAGTGCGGCCATGCAATATCCTGCGAATGAATACCCACCACATGGACCCGGCGCACACCCGGCAGTGCCGCCACCTGCCGAACCCAGGAGCCGCAATGAATGGCAAAAGGAAAGCGCATATTGTCCGGATGATTATCCAAAACCACCACATCCAGCAAGCGGGTACGGGCATGCGCCGCAATTATCGGCAAACTAAGGTGATGAAAATCGCCGCTACCCAAAAAGAATGGCCCGGATTGCCTCAGCAGCCCCTCACCCACCTGCGCCTGCAACGCATCCAGATCGCTTTTGCGGCAAGAATAACGCAAACGCTCCTGCCAGTTACGTAATTGCAGGCGCTGCTCTCCAGGTAAATAGCCACATGAACCATCAATATCCAGGACAACAGGGCTACTAAACGGCACCCGGTCTCTCCTGCACCGCCATTACCTGCGCATCCGACTCAAAGAGTACCCGCAACGGTTTAAGTATCCATCGCAACCAGAAAGGTCGAATATACACCAGATGGCGTGTCAGGCTGAACGAAGCGCCGAGCGAAAGTTTGACATCAGGATCAGTCCAGCCAGCCACATAAGCCCGTAACCCTTTTTTCTCGGCATAAGCAAGATTATGAAACCAACTGACAAAATACAAATTAAGTTGCTGCGCCTGTGGATAACGCAGACCGATATATTTATCGATCAGCAGCCCGTCCTGCTCAAAACACAGGTTATAACCGATTAATTGATCCGCCTGTTCATAAACAAATATCACCGCACCGCTGTCCTGTTGCAGGATTTGTTTAAAAAATTCCGGAGTCAACAGATCGAAATGCATCTCGCTTTGCGCATAGACCGCCTGATAAAGCGTATACCATTCCCTCAGCAAGACCTCTGACTGGAAACACGCATCACCTGAGCGCACTTCCCGGATAAGCAACTGTTCACGACTGCGCAATTTTCGCCGGAAATCCTTACGCCGGGATCTGGAAAATTGCTGCATCCAGTACGCCTCATCATTACCCGGAGCCACCGGCACCCACGCTAAGGCCTGACCGTCCAGTTCCACCCAACCCAATGACTTGCCCGCCTGCAACCAAGCGCTTGTCAACGCATTTTCCGAATCGGCTAACAGTGGAGAAACCACCGGTAAATCCTTGAT
The DNA here is from genome assembly GCA_021781515.1 of Pseudomonadota bacterium. Classification (GTDB taxonomy): domain Bacteria; phylum Pseudomonadota; class Gammaproteobacteria; order Pseudomonadales; family Moraxellaceae; genus JAJXWR01. The sequence continues at coordinate 55,964 of JAJXWR010000001.1, read as the reverse complement.
GATAATGAACAGATATTGGCGGGCATAACGCTCAACAATGCGCTGTAATGCAGATACCGGCTCATCCGTATTCAGCAACGCATATTCCGTGACCGTGGTCCCTACAAACAAAGTACGCACTGTTAAAAACCGTTCCACACCCAAACGCTGCGCCCAACGACGCAGTTTATTCTGCAGCGCCGAATCCACTGTCGTCAGGAGATCAAAATCTGCCACAAACATCGGAATACCCAAGGGATCATCTATCCCATGAAACCCCACAGGCAACCACCGAGCAAAAGCCGACACCAACGCATCCGGTTCTATCTGATTGATTAATCGACCCATACGTACCCGAACAGAACACTCACTGCAACAGCCAACGCAGAGGTATTTCAGGCACGCGTATCAATCACTGTACCCAGCATTTTTTCAGCAGTAGTTACCAGTTGCACATCCGCCATCGCCTGATTAAAAACAGCCTGCTGTGCCGTGATGCCAGAACTGAGAGTAGAGGAACTTTGATTCGTTGTAGATGATGCTATTTGCTGAGCATTTTTCTGCAGCGATGAATAAGACCGCATCAGCGCCGTACTGCCCACCGAAGCCAGAGAAGAGACCACGATGCACCTCCATAACATTAAGACGGATTTAGAATTACCCTACCATGCTTTAACCGTATCAGGAAAGTTTTTTCCGACCACCGGCATTATTTTGCCAGTCCGTCACCCAAGCAGACGTTCAATTGCCAGTGCACCCGCGTGTGGCGGCAACGCCCATGGCAAAATACCCATACAGGGAGCTGACAATAAACGGTGTAACGCCGCTATATTTTCTTCCAGAGCCTGCATCGCCGGATCCAGCGTCGAACCAATCCACCCGACCAGCGACAACCCGTCAGCCGCAATGGCACTGGCCGTCAATAACGCATGATTGAGGCAACCCAGTCGCAACCCTACGACCATAATCACCGGACAGGCCAGCGCCTGGGGCAACGCACTCAGGCACAAACCCGATTGTTCATTTAAGGGAACCCGCCAGCCTCCTGCCCCTTCAATCAATACCAAATCCGCAGGTGTTGCCAAGGCTCCTCGCACTCGACCCAGCAGCGGCGGTAACGACAAAGTTCGCCCGGCATGTGCAGCAGCAATATGCGGAGCCACCGCCAAGGGCAGGCATAACGGATTCACCTGGGCATAGGGCAATTTGACCGTACTGGCCTGCATGAGTTGCAAGGCATCTTCATTGACCAACACTCCATCTTGCCATAGACCTCCACTGGCTAGCGGTTTCAGTCCGAGTGTTTGCTTGCCGCATGCGGCGGCGGCACACAACAGTGCCACCGACACACAGGTTTTTCCCACGCCAGTGTCAGTACCGCACACAAAATAAACCCGGCGAGCACCCATACTATAGAAGACTCAAGCCACTTCAAGAACCTTCCACTGTCTTGCCCTGAAGCGTTTCCGTACCCAAAGGTGTCATTTTTACCTTTGCATGGGACTTAATCGCCTGTACATAATCCGCTTCGTATTGACCAGCCCGCACCTGATTGAGCATGGTCGCCGCCTGTGCCGGCGGAATTCGCGAGGCATCTGCCGCCCCCTCATGAACCGACGTCAATTCCAGCAGTGCCACGCCTTGCGGCAGATCCAGTACCTGCAAACTTCTGGTTGTAGCAGTGGGTCTAGGCATCCAGAACACGGTTTTCAGTAACTGCGGATCCGGAAACGTCGTTGTCGACCGACTCACTCTGGCGACCGTCCATTGCAGCCCCAGTGCATGCAACACCGCCTGAGGATCTTGCCCAGCAGCAATCGACTGTTGCGCCTGCTGCAACTGGTTTTTGGCCAGCGCCATTTCCCGTTCGTGTAATAACACCGACACGATAGCGGGCCGTGCCTCTGCCAGGGATTCCGCACGGGACGGATTATGACTGTGCAGATGCATCCATACCACATCGCCTTTAGCCAGTTCAACCACTGCCGAATTTTTTCCATCGCGCAGCACATCATCACTAAATGCCATCGCCCGGAACTTTGCCTGAGCCGCCAGACCCGTCCCCGTTGCCGCAGAGAACAGCGCCGATGTCTGAACGGGTTCATGCAGTTTGGCCGCCTGCTCTTTCAGATCAGTAGCCTCATACATGGCATCATTGACACCATTCACCCGATCCGCAAACAACTGCTGCACTTTTTGCTGCTTGACACTTTGCACCAGTTGATCATGCAGACTGGCCCGGTCTGGAATTTGTGGTTGCCTGATTTCCAACAGCCGGATAAGGTGAAATCCAAAATTAGTCTGTACCGGTGCCGAAATTTCTCCAGGTTTCAAAGCAAACAGTACCTGTTCAAACGCCGGAACAAACTGTCCTCTGGCAGCAAAGCCCAAATCACCACCCGCAGCGGCCGAACCTTCATCCTGGGAGTATTTTTTAGCCAGATCGGCAAAATTACTGCCATCCGGCTTGATCTGCCGGGAAATCTCCACAATTTTTGCCTGCGCTGCCGCTGCAGTGACGCCTGCACCAACTTTGATCAGGATATGTTCGGCATGCCGCTGCTCCTGGGCACTGATCGCTTTCACTGCCTCCTGATACGCCTTGTCAATGTCTTCATCACTGACCGTCACCTGTGGCAACAAATCATCTTGTTTAAATTCCAGATAATCGACAGCGACCTGTTCCGGTACCATCAATTGCGCCGCATGCGCCTTGTACCAGGCAGCGACATCCGCATCACCAATCGTAATCTTGCTGGCCAGCGCCGTAGCCGGCACCACCGTGTAACCCACATCACGCACTTGCCCGTCCAGTTTCAGCAGACGTTGCACCTGATCAGACGTATCAAAAGCCGTACTCATGGCGAATTCCACTTGCTGCAACTGACCGCCCACCTTGAGATCCCGAACCAGAGAGGCTTCCGTCAAATTCCTTTGCCGTAAAAAATTCTGAAACCGACTGGGATCAAACTTGCCATCTTCTCCCTGAAAAGCGGGCACCTGAGCAATCAACGGCCAGATTTGTGCCTCGGGGAACACCAGCCCCATCTGCTCTGCCGCCTGCCGTTCAATTTCCCGGTTTATCAGACTGTCCATGACCTTATGCCGCAATTGCTGCAAATCAATTTGCGACGGATCCGCATCCGCTCCGGCCTGACTCAGCGCCTGCTGACGCTCTGCCGTAAATGTACGTTCAAATTCAGGCTGAGTGATTTCCTGGCCATTGACTGTCGCCAGCGCCAGCGAATGACCGCCCCCACTAAAATAACTTTCAATGCCAAAAAAAACAAAAGGAACCAGCAACAGCACCAGCAACACCGTTCCCAGCCAGCCATGCACCATGTCCCGAAATTTTTCCATCAACCTCATCTCCTGTGTTTCCAGACGCATCCAGATCACACCACTACCATTTTTAAGGACCACGACCAGATGCTATCCAGAGAAAAAACGGGACAAGACCTCGTCAGTCTCCTTTATCTGATCTATTAATGTTTTTTGCTATCGCATCAGTAAGTAGCTGTCAAGCGCCGTAACCCACTGTAAAAAATCAACACCAACTGCCGAACAGATTTACTGGACAGGCATCAACTTTCTATCTATGCAGATACTTATGCACCTTTTCCTATTCATTTTCCCTGTTTTGTTCTATTCGGCGTCATTATCCGACTCAGCGTCAGAATCCATCTCATCCGAACCATTTACTGCAATTTTCAGGAGCTTTCCGGGCTTGAATCCAGGAACTTTTCTGGCTGGAATCTGAATTTCTTCTCCAGACGATGGATTGCGCCCCAGGCGACCCGTTCTTTCTTTTACGGAAAAAGCACCAAATCCCACCAGAGTCACTGTATCTCCAGACTTAAGTGCTTCCGTTATCGCAGATAATACCGAATCCAACGCTTGTCCGGCTTTATTTTTACTCAACCCTGTTCCATTCGCGATGCTGTCAATCAACTCTGATTTATTCACCTTCCACCCCTTGTATACGCTTGCCGTTATACTCTCCAAAATGCCATTGTCATCTGTTCACCCAGGATTCGACGGCTATCGCTCGAACACCTCACTCCAACAGAAGACACACTGCACCCTACTGCCTTATTTTAAAGGAAGTCATTATACACGCTCAACGACTACCCTGACAGCCAATCATCCGCATAATTTTGACCAAAGTGTGAGCGTAAGCCCTTGGCTTTAGCCATGGGGTGAGCGAATGCATTTACGTATTTAATTCGTAATAACAATCAAGTGCATTTCAAACATAATTGTACTATGTACAAGAATGCCGTTCCTTACCAATCGAACTGTAATGTCACCTGTTCCTGCAAATACCCTCTGGTTTGGTGCCCCATTGGTAGGCAGGAACAGCTAAGTTGATGGTTCTATTTTCACGGTTAAGGATGGTTTGCTGGCGTATAGGGAAGGACAAGCAAAACACTCGCTGCTGATTTTGCGGCGAGCGTCTGGTTTATAGTATTTCAGCACATGATTGCTACCTTGCATGCACAGGCAACGAAGTGCCGGGCCAGTTCACATGGCGGCACGATAATATGAGTGTTTTATCGCCAGGTGCAGGTATGGATTCGGCCAATGCCGGCAACCTGATTCCAGCAGCCGAGGTGGGGGCCAGGTTTGCGGCCAAGCGAGCGGCCACGCAGCGCCGACTTGAAGACTCCGAATGATGAAACTGTTCTGAACACCAGAGGCGATACAAGACCGCAACGACATCTATGACCATATCGAGGCCGACAATCCGGCTGCTGCGATGGCCCTCGATGAGATGTTTTCAGAGAAGGAGGCTCGCTTGGTAGATCACCCAGGCCAAGGCCGGCCTGGGTGCGTTGTCGGCACCCGCAAGTTGGTGGCGCATCGGAATTACATCTTGGTCTATGATCTGGCAGAAGACCTGGTTCGCATGCTGCTCCCCACATCCCCACCTGCCCCAGGATCATACCCCGAGAGGCAGTACGAACCGCTCAATGGGTGTTCACTCGGTCATCATCATCCGGATCGACCGGTACCGTAATCAGCGGATCTTCCTCCACCGTACCACCAACACCCTGCAGTTCTACAGCCAACGGAGATAAAGGCCGTACCAGAGCATATTCCAGCACCTGATCAATCCACTGCACGGGAATAATCTGTAAAGCGCCTTTGATATTGTCAGGAACTTCCTTGAGATCACGTAAATTTTCCTCAGGAATCAGTACCGTCCGGATACCTCCCCGGTGTGCCGCCAACAACTTCTCTTTTAATCCACCGATAGGTAATATCTGTCCGCGCAAGGTAATCTCGCCCGTCATCGCTAGATCAGCATGCACAGCTATACCAGTCAATACCGAAATGATCGCCGTACAAATCCCGATGCCCGCACTGGGACCGTCTTTGGGAGTGGCTCCTTCGGGTATATGCACATGCACATCTTTTTGTTCAAATATTGAGTTCTGGATTCCCAAAGACTGGGATCGCGCACGTACAACGGTCATTGCCGCCGCAATAGATTCCTGCATCACCCCACCCAATGAGCCGGTCTTGCTCACACGCCCCTTGCCGGGGACAGCCACCGCTTCAATGGTCAGAATATCACCACCCACCGATGTCCATGCCAATCCGGTGACCAGACCAATCTGATCTTTCGCCTCCGCCTTGCCAAAGCTGAATTTACGGACTCCGGCATAATCTTCAAGGGCACTGGCTGTGATAACCACAGGAACGGCTGATCCACTCATTACCGCCTGTTTCACCACTTTACGACAAATTCTGGAAATTTCCCTCTCAAGGCTACGAACACCCGCCTCTCGCGTGTAATAACGGATAATATCCCGAAGCACGTCATCGGCCAGTTCCAGTTCATCTGAGCGCAAGCCATGCCGTTCCATCTGTTTGGGCAACAAGTATTGTCTGCCAATGTTGATTTTTTCATCTTCGGTGTAACCTGGTATCCGGATAATCTCCATACGATCCAATAAAGGACCCGGAATATTCATAGAGTTGGAGGTACAGATAAACATCACTTCAGATAAATCGTAATCCACTTCCAGATAATGGTCATTAAAAGTTTTGTTCTGTTCTGGATCAAGAACTTCCAGCAATGCAGAGGCCGGATCACCCCGCATATCCACGCCCATCTTGTCGACTTCATCCAGCAACAACAGCGGATTTTTTACCCCCACCTTGCTGAGGCGCTGAATCAGTTTACCCGGCATTGAGCCAATGTAAGTACGCCGATGCCCACGGATTTCCGCTTCATCACGCACGCCGCCCAAAGACATCCGCACAAACTGCCGACCAGTCGCCTGTGCAATCGATTGCCCTAAGGAAGTCTTACCTACACCCGGCGGCCCCACCAGACAGAGTATCGGGCCCTGTAAGCGTTTTACCCGGCTTTGTACCGCCAGATATTCGAGGATTCTTTCTTTCACCTCTTCCAGACCAAAATGATCCCGATCCAGCAACTCTCTGGCTTTTTGCAGATCAATACGCACTTTGCTGCGTTTTTTCCATGGAACCTGCAACATCCAGTCAATGTAACCACGAACCACGGTAGCCTCTGCCGACATCGGCGACATCATCCGCAGTTTGCGTAGTTCTGCATCCACTTTACGCCGGGCCTCCGGTGGCATGCCACTGTCTTCAACCCGTTTTTGCAGTTCTACGGCTTCATTATGCACCTCATCCAGTTCACCCAACTCTTTCTGGATGGCTTTCATCTGCTCGTTCAGGTAATACTCGCGCTGGGTCTTCTCCATCTGTTTTTTAACCCGGCCACGAATCCGTTTCTCAACACGCAGGATATCCATTTCTCCTTCCATTAACCCAATGAGAAACTCCACCTGTTCATTAAGATTCGTCAACTCCAATATCACCTGACGATCACTGATCTTCAACGGTAAATGCGCCGCAATGGTATCAGCCAACCGCTGCACTTGAGAAATCGCCGACACCGAAGTCAATACTTCCGGAGCCACTTTTCTAGAAAATTTAACGTAATTTTCAAACTGGTTCAGCAAGGTGCGTTTGAGCACTATGCTTTCCCTGGTTTCCGGATCTTCATTGGTATCAGGAACCACCTGAACCGCTGCCAGTGAATAAGCCGCAGTAACGGTTACAGACACCAGATGTGCCCGCACCTCACCTTCCACTAGTACCTTGACCGTCCCATCCGGAAGCTTTAGCAGTTGCAAGATTTTAGCAATGGTGCCCACATGGTATAATTCCGCCACATCCGGATCATCAATCGTGGCATCTTTTTGTGCAACCAGAAAAATCTTTCGGTCCTGCTCCATGGCTGATTCCAGCGCCATGATAGATTTGTCCCGGCCTACAAAAAGCGGGATGACCATATGAGGATAAATGACAACATCACGCAGCGGCAGCAGCGGCATATTCAATAAGGGATTGGTCATGTGCATTTCCGGTCAGGTTTCAGGAAAACCCCACTATGCCTTCATTATATACTGCATGCGGGCAATCGCAGGATTCATTAGCCAGTTTCAGCTATATGGAGGCAGCACAGTCCCTGTTCAAGATGTGCCACCACCTAATGCACAGCATTTACCTGAAAAACACTTGGCTTATTCTGGCATTGCCTTGGAAGCTTCCTGCTCATACACCAGAAGCGGTGCAGATTCGCCTTCGATGGCAGCACCATCAACGACCACTTTTTTGACCCCCTGCAGAGAAGGTAAATCATACATCGTAGACAACAGGGTGTTTTCCAGAATGGAACGTAAGCCACGGGCACCGGTCTTGCGCTCCATCGCCCGATGCGCCACTTTGCGCAAGGCTTCTTCACGAAAATCCAGATCCACACCTTCCATACCAAACAGCTTGATATATTGTTTGGTTAAAGCATTGCGTGGTTCCGTCAGAATCTGCATCAATGCGTCTTCACTTAAATCTTCCAGCGTTGCCAGTACGGGTAAACGTCCTACAAATTCGGGAATAAGTCCGAATTTTATCAGATCTTCCGGCTCAACGTCTTTCAGCGTTTCACTGACATTGCTGGTTTCAGCCGCACTTTTCACCGTCGCCGAAAATCCAATACCACCCTGCTCTGAACGGCTGCGAATCACTTTTTCCAGACCGGAAAATGCACCGCCGCAGATAAACAGGATGTTGGAGGTATCCACCTGTAAAAATTCCTGCTGCGGGTGTTTGCGCCCTCCCTGGGGAGGAACGGAGGCAACGGTACCTTCAATCAGTTTAAGCAACGCCTGCTGAACCCCCTCGCCCGATACATCCCGGGTAATCGACGGGTTCTCGCTCTTCCGAGAAATTTTGTCAATTTCATCAATATAAACAATACCTTGCTGCGCACGCTCTACATCATAATCACATTTTTGCAGCAGTTTTTGGATAATATTCTCGACGTCTTCTCCCACATAACCCGCTTCAGTCAGCGTCGTTGCATCCGCAATGGTAAACGGCACATTCAACATACGCGCCAGGGTCTCTGCCAACAGCGTCTTGCCGGAACCCGTGGGACCAATCAACAGAATATTACTTTTTGAGAGTTCTACTTCTTGACTGTGACTGCGATTCAGGGCTTTTTTCATACCTGCCCGTTGCCGTTTATAATGATTGTATACCGCAACAGCCAGTACACGCTTGGCCTGTTCCTGACCAATCACATAAGTATCCAGCGTTTCTTTTATTTCATGCGGCGTAGGCAACCGTTCACCAGGGTTCTGCTCATCCTCGTCCTGCTGCACATGCTCGCGGATGATATCGTCACACAAGGCAACACACTCATCGCAAATATATACCGTAGGACCGGCAATCAATTTCCGGACTTCGTGCTGACTCTTGTTGCAGAACGAACAATATAACAATTTGCCTTCACCACGCCCACGACGATCATCACTCATTCGTTTAACCTCACCCTTTATTCAGGTTTATTGTCGTCTTTCCAGTACGTGATCCACCAGACCATACGCCTTGGCTTCCTCAGCATTCATAAAATTGTCACGATCCGTGTCTTTTTCCATCCTTTCAATCGGCTGATGACAATTTTCCGCCATAATTGCATTTAAGGTATCACGGATTTTCAGAATTTCCTGTGCATGAATTGCTATATCCGCCGCTTGCCCCTGAAAACCGCCCAAGGGTTGATGAATCATTACCCTTGAGTTTGGCAAACAATAACGTTTACCCTGCGCACCCGAACACAGAAGAAAAGCCCCCATACTAGCCGCCATACCGATACACATGGTCGACACATCCGGCCTGATAAAACGCATCGTATCAAATATCGCCATGCCAGAAGTCACAGACCCCCCTGGAGAATTGATATACAGGTGGATATCCTTGTCGGGGTTTTCAGATTCCAGATACAAAAGTTGTGCCACCACCAGATTAGCCATATGATCTTCAATCGGCCCGACTATAAAGACCACACGCTCACGCAACAGGCGCGAGTAAATATCAAAAGCGCGTTCTCCCCGCGACGATTGTTCTACCACCATGGGAACCAGTCCGCCGACACCAGTCACTGGCACTGATGCAAAACTACCCACAGGGTTAAATTGGGGAGGTATAAACATGGCTCAAACTCCATTCCGATAAAACAACAGGAAGCCTTCCTCAAAGAAGGCCTAGATTAAACATGATGCGCATCTAAAAACCGGCTGTCAAGGCTCCATTCAGCCAATCAGGCTACCGACACGGGCAAAAAGTTCTCGATAACTAAGTGGTTCATCCTCTGTTTGCATTAATTCAAGCAATTTCAACTGCGCCAGGCGATCAGCGATCCCCGTTTCCAGTTTTGCTTTGACTTCATTGTTATTGATCAACGAATTATAGGCTTCCATCGGATTCTCATACATCATGGCCAAGGATGAAGCCTCCGCCTGTACCATTTCCGGCGTCACCGCCAATGCGTATTTACGCACTGTGGCACGCAGAACCACCGCCATCAGGGACAACTGTTGCGCCTCTTTGGTTTGCCGCTGCGTCTTTTGCTCCTCAGACAAGCCGCTCCAGCGCAAGGCTTCCATCCCGCGTAATTTTCCCAATGCCGCACGTACCTGCTCCAGTTTATAATTAAACAGCGTTTCAGGAATATTGATATCGGCAATCGATGCAGCTACTTTCAATGGTGCGCTCCGTTGCGTCAAGCGAGAGATTGCTTTATCGCACTCCATACGCATGACATTGATCAGCGTCGAGCGAAAACTTTCCATACTACGCTCTGCATCCTGATCCTCATTTTCTTCAGCATCCATGAACTGGGCAATAAATTTCTGATCCACCTCCGGCAAAGAGGCTTCCTCGATTTTTTCAATGCGTAGTGTAAACATTTGCTCTACGCTTTGCACAGATTCTGTTTCAAAGACGTATTCACTGAACAGGAACCGCACCGTCCTGTGTTCACCTGTCGTCATACCGATCAACTGCTCCATGCCTTGCATGGCCGGAAGGGAGTCTGTCAGTATCCATTGATCAGCTACCGCTTTGGACCAGTCAATTTCCTTGCCGTCTCCATTATCTGCTTTCGTCTGGTTCAGATAACGAATAGAGATTCTGTCTCCCTGAACCGCAGGGCGTGCGACTTCGGACCACGTAGCACTCTGACGCCTTAAGGTTAAAATCATTTCGTCGAGAGCGGCGTCATCTATTTCAACTTTTGGGTGTTTTAGCTGCAACGAAGAGACCGACCCTAAATCAATTTCCGGAAAGACCTCACACAAGAACACCGCTGTCACACCATCTTCCAGTGTATCCGTCAGCGACTCGACCTGCGGCATATACAACAAATCCATCTGCTTATTGCTGATTTCCACAGTCAACGCTTCATAAACCAACCGTTGCGCCTCTTCTTGACGGACCGCTGCGCCAAAGCGTTTGACGATCAACGAAAGGGGAACCTTACCCGGACGAAAACCATTCAGCCGAACCGAATGCTGCTGCTGCATCAATTTCTTTAACATTGCAGCATTGATCACCTCGGGAGTAACTTTCAGCGAAATGCGTACCTGGCCTGAAGACAACGATTCCTGTAATTCCTGCATAACTTCCTCACAAAACAAAAACCCAATGAATTATTGGGTATAATTTTACCGTAATGGCAACGTCCAATACTATCACCGCTGTCGACGACACTGCCGTCAGCAGCGGTGCAATCCGACAGTACCCTTTCCCTTAAAAGCCGGCCCCTTAGCCTGACGCCGCCGAAAATTTACTCAGAGCAACCCCTCCAGTTGAGGAACTGCCTCAAACAGATCAGCGACCAGACCATAATCGGCCACCTGAAAAATCGGGGCTTCCTGGTCTTTATTAATCGCCACAATCACTTTGGAATCTTTCATTCCTGCCAAATGCTGAATAGCACCGGAAATACCCACAGCCACGTATAACTGCGGAGCTACTACCTTACCGGTCTGACCCACCTGCATATCGTTTGGTACAAAACCTGCGTCAACCGCCGCACGGGAAGCCCCCACCGCTGCACCGAGTTTGTCGGCCAGCGAATAGAGAATTTTGAAGTTCTCACCATTCCCCATCCCGCGCCCACCGGAAATCACAATTTTAGCTGCAGTCAGTTCCGGACGTTCTGATTTTGCCACTTCTTCACTGACAAAACGGGCCACCGGCAAATCAACCACAATGCCCGTAGCTTCCACAGCCGCCGCTCCACCTTGGGCAATGGCTGCATCAAAGGCAGTAGTGCGCACAGTGATCACTTTAATGGGATCGGCCGACTGAACGGTGGCAATGGCATTGCCTGCATAAACCGGTCGTTCAAATGTATGCGCATCCACCACCCGGGAGATTTCAGAAATCTGGTTGACGCCCAGCAACGCAGCGACTCGTGGCATAAAATTCTTGCCCGTGGTCGTTGCCGCTGCCAGAATATGGCTATACGACTGACCCAGTTCAACGACCAGCCCGGCCAGATTTTCTGCCAGCTGATGGGCATAGGATTCCGCATTGGCCAACACCACCTTGCTAACCCCGGAAATCTGCGCCGCCGCCTCGGCAACCCCCGCACATCCAGCACCGGCAACCAGTACATGCACCGGCGAACCGATGGCCAAAGCGGCAGTTACAGTGTTCAACGTTGCTGGACGCAACACCTGATTATCGTGTTCTGCAATAACAAGAATACTCATAGACACCCACTCCCGCTCAAATAACCTTGGCTTCCTGTTTCAGACGCTGTAACAGTTCTTCTACCGACTTGACCACGATACCCGCCTGACGTTCTTTCGGTGGCTCCACTTTCAGGGTTTTGATCGTTGGCGTTACCACTACACCCAGATCAACCGGTGTCTTGATATCCAGCGGCTTTTTCTTGGCCTTCATAATGTTCGGCAACGACGCAAAACGCGGTTCATTCAGTCGTAAATCCGTCGTAACAACCACCGGCAAGCTTAGTTCCAGGGTCTGCAAACCGCCGTCAATTTCCCGGGTCACCAGTGCCTTGCCATCTTCCAGCTTCAGTACCGAGGCAAAAGTCCCCTGACTCCACCCCCCTAATGCCGCTAACATCTGGCCGGTCTGGTTGTTATCTCCATCAATGGCCTGTTTTCCCAGCAGCATAATCTGCGCCTGCTCGATTTCAGCAATGGCTTTGAGAATCCTGGCGACCGCCAAGGGTTGCATTTCCTCATCTGTTTGCACCAGAATGGCACGGTCGGCACCCAGTGCCAGTGCCGTTCTCAACTGCTCCTGCGCCGCCTGCGGACCGACAGTAACCACCACAATTTCAGTGACTACCCCTTTTTCTTTCAGACGCACCGCTTCTTCTACGGCAATCTCACAAAAGGGGTTCATCGCCATTTTAACGTTGGCCAGTTCGATACCGCTATGGTCCGGCTTGACCCGAACCTTGACGTTATAATCGACAACACGCTTCACCGCCACCAATGCCTTCATGGAATCTCAACCTCAGTTCACGTTAAATCGCAACACCCGGGGGATTACCTCCCCCGACTTAAACCTAAAAGGGCGTATCTTGCTACCTTATGCGCTTCAGGTCAAGAACCCTTCCGGTTTCCAGCGTAAATTCCCTGATAATTTTACAAAATCAGCTAACATTCCAAGGCACATCTGCCTGCAATGCACCAAATCAACCACGGCTATCCGCTGTGGTAATACGGTCATCGCTTAATAGTGTGCAATGTTCACCTATTCCGACCTGTCCATAACACGTTGCAGAAATCACAGCAGGCGGAACCCTATGGGTGAATCCAGGTAGTTACGTTCACCGTTCGCTCAACTCAACACTTAGCGGTTCATGATATGATAGCCTACCTTCCTTCGACTGAATTGACGTGATATTTTTATGCGTTTAGCCCGCTCGTCACACCTCTGGCTGTTAACTGCCTGTCTTATTTTAGGTTTTACGCTCGCAAAGGCCGATAATGAGAATGCTTTGCCTGAACTTGGCGATCAAACGGCGGCACTCAGCCCCCAAAGTGAGTTTAGAATGGGGCGGGCGTATGAACGTTCATTCCGCGGTTCCGTCCCCACATTAAGTGATCCACTGGTACAAGATTATATTGAACACTTGATCTATCGTCTGGCGTTTAATACCCCCATCACTGATCTGGATCTGAGTATTTTGCTGATCGACAGCACGGACATCAATGCCTTTGCGGTTCCCGGTGGCTTTGTCGGCCTCAATGCCGGCGTCTTTCTGTATGCCGAGACTGAAGGCGAACTGGCCTCCGTACTGGCTCACGAACTGGGCCACCTTAAACAACGGCATTATGCGCGCATGATGGCCGCCAGTAAGCACGACATGTGGTGGTATCTGGCCGCCATGGCCGCAGCCATCGCACTGTCGGCCCGGGGCAACGGTGATGCGGGCATGGGAGCCATTGCCACGACTCAGGCAGCAATGGCACAAAATCAGTTGCATTACAGCCGCCAGTATGAGCAGGAAGCGGATCGGATTGGTCTGCAGACCCTGGTCAATGCCCATATTGATCCTAATGCCATGCCGCGGTTTTTCCAGCGTCTGCTGGAAGCCACCGCCGGAGGCATCAATATTCCGGCGTATTTACAGGACCACCCGCTCACCGCATCGCGAATTGCCGACACCGCCTCACGGGCGGCACAATACCCGGTGCACTTTCCCGATGACAGTACAGAATTCCAGGTCATGCGTCTGCGCACACAGGCCTTTTATAATCGTGATCCAAAGGCCACCTTAAAAAAAATTCTTCCGGCACTGGGGCAATTACCCACGCATATCGCCTGTAGCGAATGCAATCCCGCATCGGCCAACCCTTTGGGCCCTACGGCACATCCGGAGCAGGAACTTAATGCCACCAATCCATTGACACTGACCCGGGTATACGCCATCTGCCTGTATCAAAAACTTGATCAGCCCGCCTCAGCGGAACCACTGGCAAGGCAGTTACTGCAACAGGATCCACATCGCATCGCCTGGGTGTATTTGCTGGGAGAAACCCTGCTCCAGGAAAAGAAAAACAAAGAAGCCGTACAATTGCTGGATCATGAACTGGCATTGAGTACCGACAATCTCGCCCTGGAACTTCTCGATGCAGACGCACTGATAGCTGATCACCAGTACCAGAAAGCCATTACCCAGTTACAGTTCTTGCAAGAACACCGCCCTGATGACCCGGATGTCTGGAATAGACTGGCCGATGCGTGGTCAGGTTCTGGAGATGCGGTGGATCTGTTCCGGGCCAAAGCAGAACTATACTACCTGCAAGGCGATGATACCCACGCACTGCAACAGATGCACTTTGGCCTACAGGCAGCCGGCAATAACTATCCCGAACGGGCTCGTTTTGAAAACCGCCTCAATGCGATGATTCAAGGACACCAGGATCTTAAAAACCAATGAACATTCCCCAACTGCCAACCCCCTCACTGCAAGCAGCTGATCGTCGATTCCTGGCACAGGCCAGTATAATCCAGCACTACATCTACCCAACCCTACTGTTGTTCACCAGCATTCCTGTGCTGCTGTTCATCTATGCCCTTGATCGTCATCCACTCACCATTACCCCACAATGGCTGATGCAATCCGGGCTGCTCCTTGGTAACATAGTACTGCTAAGCCTGTTTTTTTGGCGTGAACAACGTTATCTACACATCATCGGACAACTGCAACTGCGACTGACGCAAAAGCAGTTGCAGTTGGTCGAAGATAAACTGGCTAAAGCAACTGCTGCGGCCTCCAGAACATCGAGAAGCTTCTGACACGCACGCAGCGTGGATAGCACGATGCCTGTTCAAGAACCTGTTATTTCAAGAACCTGTTATTTCAAGAACCAAGGTGCGAAAATATTCTACCGGATACTGCGGCTGGGCTACACTAGAATTAGTGGTGAAATATGGACTACCTTCTCAAGAAAATAAAGATAACACCTAACAATAGCGTTATGATTAAATAATAGTTAAAATGCTGTGACAGCGACCTGTAATTCGCCCGATTTCTTGATGTTGGTCTATTAACTGGCCGCATACCGTTTTAACAATGGATGTGCGCCTGTGTTGTAGTTGGATCTTCACCTCTCTGGAGTCGTTTTGATGGAGCGAGCCTTTCTGGGAATTACCGATCTACGCATCAAGTCGGTAGTTCTGGGTGTAGCAGTGCTCATTTATATACTGCTCGGCAAAGCCTCCTATGATCTGTCGCAAATCAATGATGCACTGTCTGAAAACCTGTTTTTACCCGAAGGATTTGCTCTTGCCTGTGGTTTAATGCTGGGGATACTCCCCACCTGGCTAATCATCTGTTGTGGTCAGTGCACACTGGGATTCATTCAACACCTCCCCCTGTTTCTCAATGGATTGACAACGCTGGCCAACGGTCTGGTCATGCTGCTTGGCACCTTGTGCTTACGTTTACTGGAATTCAACCCCTCCCTGGCACGCAGTCGGGATTACCTGTTAATGATCATGGTGGAGGCCGTGGTCCTGCAACCGGTGGTGCGTATTTTTGGACGTCTTATCCTCTGGCTGATTGATCCGGATAATCAGCTATCCTGGACCGATGTGCTTGACTTCAGAAGTTTCTGGCTACTGGAAGAAGCGACCTGTGATATTGCGGTAACCGCCTTTGTCCTCTCACTCTACGATTTTTATCGGCATTTCCTGAAAATTCGCTACATTGCAGAATTAGTAATACTGCTGACTATTGCGACTTGGAGCTGTTTGCTCCTGTTTCGTGCCGATGCGGGCTGGCTCAATCTGTTGCATATCATTTCAGCCGCCTATTTGGGCACTTTGTTGATGGCCAGTCGAATGGGGATGCTCGGTGCCATGTGTGGCAATATCATTTTGCTGTCTTTTACGCAATATGCCATGCACCATGGGCATTCTCCACTAGTACAGCTAGGTGATGCAGAAGCGCAGCTGGAATTTATCAATATACTGGTACTGGGCGTCATGCTGAGCTCAGGGGTACTGGCCTCCCTGTTACGCGAACGCGAAGACCAGGCACAAAAACTACGGGTACTGGCGCTACAGGATCCGCTGACGGGCCTGTATAACCGTCGGCATTTTTATGATGCGTCCGAGCGCATTCTTGCCCGTTTACGCCGACATAGCAGCCAACGGGGGGCCTTAATTGCCATTGATCTGGATCATTTCAAGGCCATCAATGACCGCTTTGGCCACGACTCCGGCGATCGGGTGCTCAGCCTTTTCGCCGATACCATGCGAGCCAGTCTACGTGAAACGGACATTGTGGCACGGCTAGGCGGTGAGGAATTTGCGATTCTGATCGAAGATGGCGATCATCCCGGACTAGTGACACAGCGAATCAGCGTTTATCTGCAACGTGAATTAACCCGTCAGGCACGAATGCCAAAATTCACCTTTAGTGCCGGCACCACGCTGTTATCTCCCCACGATTCATCCATCGACGTCTGTTATAAACGCGCCGACAATGCCCTGTACGTCGCCAAACACCAAGGACGCAACCGAACCGTGGCCTTCGAGAATATTCAGGCAGGTACCGACATCAGCATCAGGCCCGAGGATGATGTGCCGCATGCAAAGCCTGAAGACGTGCCCGTGCTACATGGGTATAAATCTGCGTCGTCGAAAGGTCGGCATGCCCGAGCAGTAATTGTACCGAACGTAAGTCAGCCCCATGATTAAGCAGATGGGTTGCAAACGCATGGCGCAGGGTATGTGGGGAGATCGCCCGGTCAATACCGGCAACCAACGCCCAATGTTTAACCCGGTACCAGAATGCCTGCCGACTCAGCGTGTCGCCATTCCTGCCAGGAAACAAAACATCACTCAGCTGCTGACCCATTAATTGTGGGCGTACTTCCTGCAGATACGCAGGGAGTAATTCCAAAGCCACCTGCCCCAACGGCACCAGACGCGTCTTGTCGCCTTTGCCATGTACCCGCAGCACTCCCTGACGCATACTCACCCGGCTCAACCGCAACGCCACTACCTCTGACACCCGTAAGCCACAGGCATAAAGCAACTCCAGCATTACCCGGTCGCGACGACCCAAAAGACTGTCATCCGGCGCATCCAGCAATGTTTCGACGTGCAACTCCGACAACACCGTAGGCAACGAACGACCAACATGCGGAGATACCAGCAATTTTGCCGGGTTATCCAGGCGCTGCCCACTAATCACCAAAAAAGAGAAATAACGACGCACTGCCGACAACAACCGGGCCTGACTACGTGCCGAGTGGCCACTTGCACAATAGCGCTGCAACAGAT
The DNA here is from genome assembly GCA_021781515.1 of Pseudomonadota bacterium. GTDB lineage: Bacteria > Pseudomonadota > Gammaproteobacteria > Pseudomonadales > Moraxellaceae > JAJXWR01. Next base: position 38,312 of record JAJXWR010000001.1, on the reverse strand, counting down.
CCTGTAATTGATCTGTCGAAGCATTGTGCAACACCACCTCAGGTAACAGGGTGCTAAAAATCAATAAATCACTTTGATAAGCTTGCTGCGTTAATTTAGCCATGCCTTGCATGGCTAAATAATTCATGAACAGACTGAGATCCAACGCCATCAGAAAAAAGGAAAATCAACCTTGACGGGGGGTAAGTTTTTCGCGAATACGTGCCGCTTTTCCAGTACGATCACGCAGATAATACAACTTTGCCCGTCGCACCGCACCGCGGCGCTTCACTGTCACAGACTCTACCAATGGTGAATGGGTTTGAAAACACCGCTCAACACCAACACCATTGGACATCTTGCGAACCGTAAATGCCGAATTCAAGCCTCGATTCTTGATCGCAATAACAATGCCTTCATAGGCCTGCAACCGTTCCCGGTCACCTTCTTTCACTTTAACCTGCACCACGACCGTGTCACCTGGTGCCATGGCGGGCAGGTTCTGTTTCATCTGACGCGCTTCAATCGCCTGAATCAGGGGATGTTTACCACTCACAATCACACTCCTCAAATCGGCTGCAGAGGCTAATAGTCGCATACAGCACTGGTTGTTGACAGACAGTTACTGTCTGTACTTTTTAAATGCCATGTCTCATATCGTCATCCACCAAAGTAGCGGTGATAACATAGTGTTGCCTACTCATCGCACGTCCTGTGCAGCACTTCAGCACGATACTGAAACCCGGCAGTTTGCGCCTAGTATCCTTAGCAATTACAAGAGCAATTACAAGAGCAATTACAAGGTACAACGCACAAACGGCTAAATCACACTATTCGTTCCCAGCAATATTCTCTCCAGAATATTTTATTCTGACCTTGTCTGATGCACGTAGCAACCATTGCTGCCATAAATCAGGTCGCCGCTCAGCCGTTCTTTGCAATTGCTGCTGATAACGCCAGTCAGCAATCGCCTGATGGTCGCCCGACAGCAACACCTCAGGAACCGACTGTCCCGCATACACCGGGGGCCGCGTATAATGCGGGCAATCCAGCAAGCCTTCACCAGCAAACGAGTCCTGCGCTGCCGAGAGCCCACAACCCAAGACCCCAGGTTGCAAGCGTATCAAGGCATCCATCAACATCATGGCCGGCAATTCACCACCTGAAACTACAAAATCGCCCACCGACCATTCCTGATCCACTTCCAATTGCAGCAAACGTTCATCAATACCTTCGTAACGTCCGCACAAAAAAATAATAGCGGGCAATGTAGCCAATTCCTGAATGGCCGCCTGTTTTACCGGTTGCCCCTGCGGACTCAAACCATGCACCGGTACATCAATAAAACCCGCATCAACCGCCTGCTGCCGAGCCGCCTGAATACATTTTCTTAAGGGGTCAATCTGCATAACCATTCCAGGCCCCCCGCCATAGGGACGGTCATCAACCCGTCGAGAGACAGACTCCCCATAATCCCGAGGATTAAAACAGTGCAGGGATAGCTGCTGTTGCCTGAACGCTCGCCCGGTTACCCCAAACCCGGTCAATGCACTGAACATTTCCGGGAATACAGAGACAACGCCCAACCACATGATTTTGCCTTTCAACCATTCATGAATCAGATTTAAAAATCAAAATCCCAATCCACTACAATTTTACCAGTCACCGAGTCAACATTGCAGATGACCTGAGGAACTATCCACGGCACCAGATGTTCTCTTTGATCAACACTACGGGCGTCTCCTTGTACGATCAGCACATCGTTAGCACCGGTTTCCATCAACGCCGAAACCACACCATAATCCTGACCCTGCAACGTACACACCCGCATTCCTTTAAGATCAGACCATAAAGATTCACCCTGCAGTGCCTGACGCATCACCTCGCGCCGGATAAGAATGTCCGCACCGACCCAGGCCTCTATGGCATTACGATCATCAAAACCCAGCAGTTTAACGACCCATCCTTTAGATTGTTGCCGCCATGTTTCAACTTTTACTGGCAGTTGTTCAGACCCCAGACACAACTGCCAAGGCTCATAGTTGAAAATATTATCATAAGGATCGGTCAGTGAATGTATCCAGAACATACCCTTGATGCCATGTGCCGCACCCACACGACCTGCACACAACCAGTCAACAGACGGTTCAAGAATTTTATCCACAACAACTCTCTATAGACAACCAACAAAACCTTCAATTTACTTTTTATCGCCTTCCACCCTGGTATTAACACCCTGTGGTTGCCAAAAAGCAAATAACCATGATCCGCTCATTGAGCTTCAAGTATCAGGTGCGCTACCCGTTCTGAAGGCTGAGCCCCATGACTCACCCAGTATTTCAGGCGTTCCTGATTGATACGCAAACGCTCTTCAGCACCTGCTGCAATGGGATTGAAGAAGCCGAGCCGTTCAATAAAACGTCCATCACGAGCGTTACGACTATCGGTGACCACCAAATGATAAAAAGGTCTTTTTTTGGCGCCGCCACGAGCCAGACGAATGGTTACCATGAACCTAGTACCTCAATTAAAGTAAATTATCGATCACAAAAAAGCAAAAAACCGGAATACCCCGAGTTTGGCTTTCAGAAAGCCACGCATTCTACAGCAGCAGGCAGTAAATTGGAAGATCCTTGCCGCAATTGTACCGTCAAAAGGGAAATTAAAAAGGAAGTAAATACTTCCTTTTTAAAGGCGACCATCAAAGATTTGTATGCAACTGATGCATGCCAACACACTAATACCATGCCCTATACTCATCTAGGCAGCACAGACACTCGAACCCGCTCAGAGACCTTCGCCGCCAGATCATCCGGACGGAATTTAGCAAGAAAGTCATTAGCGCCTACTTTCTTGACCAGTGCCTCATTAAACACACCAGAGAGCGAGGTATGCAACAGCACATACAATCCTTTTAACCGCTCATCCTTGCGAATTTCCGAGGTCAGGGTATACCCATCCATTTCCGGCATCTCAATATCAGAAATAATCAGAATATATTCCTTGGTAACATCTTTACCCTCATCCGCAATTTTACGCAAATGCTGAATAGCCTGCATGCCATCACTCAGTTCATGAATCTGCACACCCACTGTAGTGAGACATCGAATGACCTGTTTGCGCGCCACCGATGAATCATCCACCACCAGCACATTCAACTGCTGCTGTTGGGTGACATTAATCACTTCCTGAGTAACAATACCTTCAGACACCTCATGCCGCATCGGAGACACTTCAGCGAGAATCTTTTCAACATCAATAATCTCAACCAACCGGTCACCCACCTGAGTAACCGCCGTCAAATAGCTCTGCTTGCCAGTCCCCTTGGGTGGTGGATGTATATCTTCCCAATTGGTATTAATGATATTTTCCACCGAACGTACCATGAACCCCTGTATATTCATGTTGTATTCAGTGATGATGACAAAACAGTCATCTATATTTTCTATCGGGGGACCACCCACCGCCAGCGACATATCCATTACCGGAATAGTTCCGCCACGAATATGCGCCACTCCGCGTACCACCGAATGTCGTTTGGGTAGCGAAGTCAGTTTTGGACAACGCAAAACTTCACGCACCTTAAATACGTTGATGCCGTACTGCTGGTCACCATTTAAACGAAAAAGCAGCAACTCCAGACGATTTTGACCGACCATCTGGGTTCGTTTATCCACGGTCTCCAATAAACCGCTCATAACTCCCCCTAATCACTCATTCAAGTGTACCCAGGCAGCGTACCAATAAAACTTGGCAACAAATCCACTTCTACGCCTTATTCACCTATACATGCTAGGCCAAAATTCAGGTTTACGCTCGCTCAGCGCCTTGTTTTTAAGTATTATGTTTTTTAGAGGCAAATAATTTTTAAGTAAAAAAGGGATCCGTTCTGGATCCCTATAAAAAATAAAAAAACTAAAATTAAAACTAAAACATCGAGACGCTTTCAAACAGTACGATCAACCAGTTCCACATAGGCCATGGGCGCATTATCTCCACTCCTAGGCTCCGTTTTAATGATGCGCAGGTATCCCCCAGGGCGCTGCACATAACGCGGCCCCAACACTTTAAACAACTTACCAACGGCAGCATCGCTGCGGGTACGCGAGAATGCCAAGCGACGATTGGCCACTGAATCTGTCTTCGCCAACGTAATCAACGGCTCTGCCACCCGACGAAGTTCCCTCGCTTTTGGCAACGTAGTCCAGATGATCTCATGCTCAAATAAACTCACTGCCATATTACGAAACATCGCATGCCGATGGCTACTGTTCCGCCCTAATTTCACACCACTATTACGATGACGCATGATCCGCCTGCCTTTAAAAACCAATCAACAATTATTAACTTAATATCGGGTTCAGATGACCATCACCCGATGACCATCACCCGACGACATTCCCCCAACAACATTCCACACTAATTTATTCTCTTGCCAACTAAGCCTGATTAACCACGCCAGCTAATCGTCAAGCCTATGTTTTCCCTAACGATTACGAAAACTACTGAGGCGATCATCCGTGCGCAAGCTGGCTGGAGGCCAGTTTTCCAGTCTCATGCCCAGCGACAATCCTTTTGAAGCTAGCACATCTTTAATTTCAGTAAGGGATTTTTTACCCAGATTCGGAGTTTTCAGCAATTCAACTTCAGTACGTTGTACAAGATCACCAATATAGTAAATATTTTCAGCTTTCAAACAATTGGCTGAACGTACCGTCAACTCCAGATCATCGACAGGGCGTAATAAAATTGGCGCTACTTCTTCACGTTCCGATATCGGCTCCGGCATCTTATCCCGTTGCAAATCTACAAAAACCGCAATCTGTTGCTGCAGGATCGTTGCAGCCCGGCGAATTGCTTCTTCGGGCTCAATAGTTCCATTGGTTTCCAGATCAATCACCAGCTTGTCCAGATCTGTACGCTGCTCTACACGTGCACTTTCTACCACATAAGCCACACGCTTTACCGGACTATAAGAAGCATCCAGTTGCAAGCGACCAATGGGACGGGTTTCCGATTCTGCAAAGCGCAAATCAGCCGGCTCAAAACCGCGACCGCGACTGACCTTCATGCGCATGTTTAATTCACCCTGCTGCCCCAGGTGAGCAATTTCATGCGCCGGGTTAATGACTTCAACAAAGTGCGGGCATTGGATATCTGCGGCAGTCACCACGCCAGCGCCCTTCTTGTGAATTTCAATATAGCCTTCAGAATGATCATGCATCACCAGCGCCAAGCCTTTAAGATTCAGGAGAATATCAATAACATCTTCCTGAACACCTTCAATGGCACCATATTCGTGATCTACCCCTTGAATTTCAACTTCAATGACGGCAGCCCCGGGCATACTGGATAATAGGATACGCCGCAAGGCATTTCCCAAGGTGTGACCAAATCCACGCTCTAGCGGTTCCAGTACCACTTTTGCATGACTCGACGACACGGCTTGCACCTGTATCGATCGGGGAGTCAAAAACTCAGCAACACTCGACATAACCACCTCAACATCAGAATTACTTAGAGTAGAGTTCGACAATCAGATTTTCATTGATTTCCTGATACAGATCGCTACGTTCAGGCAATGATTTAAGTACTCCCTCCATTTTGGCCGTATCGACCTGCACCCAGCCTGGCATTCCTTTTTGAGCCGCCAGTTCAATGGCACTCTTAACCCGCGCTTGGCTTTTAGCACTTTCATGGATGCTAATCACATCATTAGGCCGAACCTGATGACTAGGAATACTTACGCGTCTGCCATTCAGCATCACACTCCGGTGCGATACCAGTTGCCTCGCCTCTGCCCGCGTTGCCCCAAAGCCCATACGGTAGACAACATTATCGAGACGTCCTTCGAGTAACTGTAACAGACACTCTCCAGTCGCTCCCTGCTGACGTGCAGCTTCTTTGTAATAATTTACAAACTGACGTTCGAGCACTCCGTATATACGCCGAACTTTCTGTTTTTCTCTTAACTGTTGGGCATAATCCGAAGCACGGCCTTTTTTGGTGGGGCCATGCTGACCCGGCGGTACATCCGCACGGTTTCGGCATTTTTGTTCAAAAGACTTGACGCCACTTTTAAGAAACAGATCTGTTCCTTCACGCCGCGCCAGTTTACACTTGGGTCCTAAATAACGAGCCATAATCTGTCAAACCTCAATTTACACACGACGTTTTTTGGGGGGACGGCAACCGTTATGCGGAATTGGCGTCACATCGGTTATGCTGCTGATTTTGTACCCTACGGAATTCAAGGCACGTACAGCAGATTCACGACCAGGGCCTGGACCTTTCACCATCACGTCAAGATTTTTCAGACCATATTCTTGTGCTGCTTTACCTGCAGTTTCCGCCGCTACCTGCGCTGCGAATGGCGTAGATTTGCGCGAGCCGCGAAAGCCCGAACCACCGGAAGTTGCCCAGCTCAGAGCATTCCCCTGACGATCAGTAATCGTCACAATGGTGTTGTTAAAGGATGCATGAATATGCGCAATACCATCCGAAACTGTCCGGGTGATTTTCTTACGAACTCGGGTATCTTTTGCCATAACATCTATCTCAGTTCAATTATTTTTTGATCGCTTTACGCGGACCTTTACGAGTACGCGCATTTGTCTTGGTACGTTGTCCGCGTACCGGCAGCCCACGCCGATGTCTCAGGCCACGATAGCAACCCAGATCCATCAAACGTTTGATGTTCATCATCACTTCGCGCCGCAAATCACCTTCCGTAGAAATCTTTGCCACTTCCGCACGAATCGCATCTAATTGCACATCATTCAAATCTTTAACCCGTGTCGAGGGAACAACCCCTACCTTGGCTAAAATTTCATATGATGTCGGACGGCCAATACCAAAAATATAGGTCAGGGAAATGACCACATGTTTGTTATCAGGAATATTTACACCGGCTATACGAGCCATTCACCTACTCTCCACTTCATTCGAATAACGCCAAGTGCGAAAAGCGCTGGATTCTAGCGTTAGATCATAAAAAAATCAAGCCCAATCAACCTTGCCGTTGTTTATGGCGCGGCTCCGAACTACAAATTACCCGCACTACTCCATTACGTCGCACAATTTTGCACGATGCACAGATTTTTTTTACCGATGCCTGTACTTTCACTTCGTCAACTCCTGACAAACACAAAACCAGTTAATTGCCATAATTTTTCAAATTGGCTTTTTTAAGCAAGGTGTCGTATTGATGCGACATCAAATGCGACTGAACCTGTGCCATAAAATCCATCACCACCACGACCACAATCAACAATGATGTGCCTCCAAAACTGAAGGGCGCATGAAAGCTGATTTGCAGAATCATCGGTAACAGACAGACGGCGATCATATATAATGCACCAATCAACGTCAGTCGGCCAATGACTGTATCAATGTAACGGGTTGTCTGTTCACCTGGGCGAAAGCCTGGAATAATCGCTCCACTTTTTTTCAGGTTATCAGCCACTTCTTTAGGGTTAAACATTAATGCCGTATAAAAGAAGCAGAAAAACATAATCAAAATTGCAAAGAGAATCAGATACAGCGGTTGACCAGGTGACAACGCCAGCGACACGTCAGTCAACACCCGTTGAATCGCATTCGGATGTGTTGAATGAGCAAACCACGTCGCCAGACTGGCCGGGAACAATAACAGCGAACTGGCAAATATGGCGGGTATCACACCAGACATATTGATCTTCAGCGGCAAATGACTCTGTTGTGCCGCATAAACTTTTCTGCCGGTCTGCCGTTTAGCATGATTTACTGTGATTTTACGCTGAGCCCTCTCCATGAAGACCACTGCAAAGATCACTCCACCCGCCAGCAAGGTCAGCAAAATCAACACCAGCGGACTCATGTCTCCTTGGCGAGCGGATTCTAGGGAACGTCCAATTGCCGCAGGAAGACCTGCCACGATACCGGCAAAAATCAACATGGAAATCCCGTTACCCACGCCACGTTCTGTAATCTGTTCCCCTAACCACATGAGAAACATCGTACCTGCAACCAGACTGACTACAGCCGGCAGGAAAAATGTAGCACCACTGGTCATGGTGATCCCCTGACTTACTAAACCCGCACACATGCCTACTGCCTGCACCAAAGCCAGACCTACGGTACCAAGCCGAGTGTACTGATTAATCTTCCTTCGACCAGCCTCACCTTCTTTTTTGATCGCTTCCAGTTCCGGAACGATCGTGGTCATTAACTGCACAATAATCGACGCAGAGATATAAGGCATGATCCCTAAAGCCAGAATACTCATTCGTTGCAGCGCCCCGCCTGAGAACATATTGAACATCGACAAAATCGTATCTTTGTTTTGTTCAAACATGTGCGCCAGACGTTCCGGATTTATGCCCGGAACCGGAATATGGGTTCCCAAGCGAAAAACCAGCAAAGCAATCAGCAAAAAGGTGATCCGGCTTGTCAGTTCAGACAAACCGGCCTTCATGCTCGGACTTTGAATCCTTTTGGTCGCTGTCTCTAAACGACTCATCGCTTACCCCTCAACCACCTGCCCACCTGCAGCCTCAACCGCCGTCCGTGCTCCAGCGCTGATCATTACCCCTGAAATTTTATAGACCCGGTCAATTTTTCCTGAAAGCACAATTTTGGCTCTTCTCATGCTTTTAACAACCACACCTGCCGCTTTCAAGGTGTCCAGCGTTACCGCTTCACCTTCAACTTTTGCCAGTTCGCTCAAGCGCACTTCAGCTGTTTGCTGCGACAGCAGGGAGGTGAAACCAAATTTTGGCAAACGCCGGTAAATGGGCATCTGACCGCCTTCAAAGCCAGCTCTGACTTTCCCTTTGCCACGCGAGGTTTGGCCCTTGACGCCTTTACCCCCGGTTTTCCCCAAGCCTGAACCAATACCACGCCCTACACGACGTGCAGCTTTCTTCGAGCCTTCAGCAGGACTCAACTCATTAAGACGCATGTTAATTCTCCACACGGATGAGGAAATGCACACTGTTGATCATGCCGCGAACCTCTGGGGTATCAAGCAATTCTACAGTGTGACCAATACGCCTTAATCCCAATCCATCCAGCGTTGCCTTGTGTTTTTGCAAGCGGTGCGCCCGGCTCTTGATTTGAGTCAGACGTACTTTTTTTTGTTCAGTCATGATTTACCCCAGAATTTCAGCAACGCTCAAGCCGCGTTTTTCTGCAATTTTTTCAATAGAGGTCATGGTCTTCAAGCCATTGAAAGTGGCATGTACCACGTTACAGGCATTAGTCGAGCCATAACATTTCGCCAGCACGTTCTTGATCCCTGCCACTTCGAGAACAGCACGCATCGCCCCACCAGCAATAACCCCAGTTCCTTCTGAAGCCGGTTGCATATACACATGCGATGCTCCATGCCTTCCCGTCACTGGATGCTGCAACGTCGTGCCCTTAAGATCAACGGCAATCATGTTTCTGCGTGCTGATTCCAGCGCTTTTTGAATGGCAGCCGGCACTTCTCGCGCCTTACCCCGTCCAAAACCAACCTTGCCATTGCCATCACCAACCACGGTCAGTGCCGTAAACGAGAATATACGACCACCTTTCACTACCTTGGCGACCCGGTTCACTTCTACCAGCTTTTCAATATACCCTTCAGCCTGCTGCTGTTCTGCCTTTGCCATGACGCCCTCTTAAAATTCCAGACCTGCTTCGCGTGCTGCATCTGCCAATGCTTTGACACGACCATGATACTTAAAACCAGAACGATCAAAAGCCACTGCCGTCACACCCGCTGCGAGCGCCCGCTCAGCAATCAGCGATCCCACTTTGGCTGCAGCTTCTTTATTGCCTGTGCCCCCTTGACGCAGTACCTTTTCTACCGTTGATGCGGCCGCAATGACTGCATCCCCGTCACCGGCAATGATCTGTGCGTAAATATGCTGCGGAGTCCGATGAATACATAAGCGAACCGCACCCAACTGACGAATGCGTAAACGCCCCGACCGTGCACGACGTAAACGTGCTTCTTTTTTAACGTGCATGACTCCAGTCTCCTGTGTGAATCATTTTAAATCTGTACACTGCAACTTATTGCAATTTCAGTTTCTGCAATCTGACACTCTTTTGACTAGTTCGTTGCTCTGCCTACTGCAGCGCAGTCGCTCGTCAGATCGCAGATTGCTGTATCGTTCGTTTATTTCTTTCTAACTTTTATTTCTTTTTAGCTTCTTTGCGCAACACGGTTTCAGTGGAATATTTAACACCTTTGCCTTTATAAGGTTCCGGCGGACGATAACCGCGCACATTCGCCGCTACCTGACCCAACAACTGCTTATTGGCGGACTTGAGAATAATCTCTGTCGGCGTAGGTGTCTCTGCAGTCACACCTTCAGGCAATTCATGATCCACCGGGTGTGAATAACCTAAGGCAAGGTTCAACACTTTGCCCTTGGCCTGCGCTTTATAACCCACGCCTACCAGTTGCAAACGCTTTTCAAAACCCTGGGTCACCCCAACAATCATGTTATTGATATTGGCGCGCACCGTGCCGGCGTGCATCCAGGATTCAACCGATTCCATTATTGGTTTTACAACCACAGTTCCATCTTCCAGCGATACCTGAACGAGGGGATTAATCACCTGACTCAGCGTGCCCTTGGTTCCTTTAATCTGAACTACGGAACCATCTCTTTGAAATTCTACACCCTTGGGCAAGGTGATCGGATTTTTTGCTACTCGCGACATGACCTACTCCTTCCCTTAGGCAACCACACAGATCACTTCACCACCCATGTTGGCTTTTCGAGCTGCACGATCTGTCATAATCCCCTTACTGGTAGAAACGACGGCAATCCCCAGCCCTTGTTTCATCCGCGGCAGTTTATCTTTGCTGCGATAAACCCGAAGTCCCGGACGACTGATGCGATGAATTTCCTCAATGACAGGTTTACCCTCAAAATACTTGAGATCCAGTGTCAATTGCGGCTTGTTTTCTTCGCCATCTACCGCATAGCCGGCAATGTAGCCTTCTGTCTTCAATAATTCGGCGATGGACTTCTTCAACTTGGAAGAAGGCATGGAAACCTGTTCTTTTCTTGTCTGCTGGGCATTTCTGATGCGGGTCAGCATATCCGCTACTGTATCTTGCATGCTCATTTTTCTTACCTCACCAACTGGCCTTAACGACGCCAGGCACATCACCATTCATGACGGCCTCACGTAATTTGTTACGACCCAGACCAAATTTACGGAAATACCCATGCGGTCTGCCGGTAATTCCACAACGATTGCGTAAACGCACCGGATTGGCATTGCGTGGCAAAGACTGCAATTTCAACATCGCTGCCCACTTCTCTTCATCTGTGGATTTAGAACTGCTAATTACTTTCTTTAGCGCTTCCCGTTTGTCGGCGAATTTTGCCACGGTTTTCTGCCGCTTCAGTTCACGGTTTTTCATGCTCAGTTTAGCCATGACAAATTCTCACTTAAAAGGGAAATTAAAGGCACGCAGCAAAGCACGACCTTCTTCATCAGTACGAGCGGTCGTAGTAATGGTCACGTCCATCCCACGCTCACGATCAATTTTGTCATAATCAATTTCAGGAAATACAATCTGTTCTTTCAAACCTAGACTGTAATTACCTCGTCCGTCAAAGGCTTTTGCGCTGAAACCACGAAAATCGCGAATTCGCGGAATTGCCATATTGATCAAACGGTCAAGAAATTCATACATGCGGTCGCCGCGCATGGTCACTTTGCAGCCAATCGGCCAGCCTTCGCGAATCTTAAATCCGGCGATTGATTTACGCGCCAGCGTCACCACGGGTTTCTGGCCAGAAATAAGCTGCATATCGGCCACAGCGCCATCGATCATTTTACGATCCTGGGCGGCACTGCCCACTCCCATATTCAGTGTGATTTTAGTAATACGCGGTACTTCCATCACATTTTCAAGATTCAGCTCCTGCTTTAAGCGGGCTGCAATCTCATTTTTATAGACTTCTCTCAGTCTGGCCATTATTCATAAACCCTATTCAACATTATTCAACATTATTTACGAACATCTCTTTTTACAGAGGAAACACCCAATACCAGCCGGTTGCACCGTATCAGGGGTTTGATCCCATCACATCGCCGTCTGATGATATTATTTAATATCGACGACTTCTCCGGATGACCGGAAAATTCGCACTTTACGCCCGTCTTCCAGCACTTTAAATCCCACGCGCTCGCCTTTTTGCGTCGCTGGATTCAGCAGTGCCACATTGGAACGGTGAATAGGCGCTTCACGTTGGATGATTCCGCCTTCTACACCGCGATCCGGGTTCGCACGAACATTTTTATAAACCTGGTTAACACCCTGCACCACAAAGCGTTCCCCTTCCACCCGAAGCACTTTGCCGTGTCGCCCACGATCTTTGCCTTTTAAAACGATAACTTCATCGTTTATCTTGATTTTTGCAGCCATCGCTCTACCTCACAGGACTTCAGGAGCCAGGGAAATAATTTTCATAAACTGCTCTGAACGCAGTTCACGGGTCACGGGGCCAAATATACGAGTCCCTACCGGTGCTTTCTGATTGTTTAGCAGCACGGCCGCATTATCATCAAAACGGATAATCGATCCATCCGGACGTCGCACTCCGTGCCGTGTACGCACAACCACTGCATTCATGACATCGCCTTTTTTGACCTTGCCACGCGGAATTGCTTCCTTGACCGTCACCTTGATGACATCCCCTACAGTGGCATAGCGGCGGTGGGAACCGCCCAACACCTTGATGCACAACACCCGGCGTGCCCCACTGTTGTCTGCCACATCAAGCATTGTTTCGGTTTGTATCATAATTACTCTCTCCTGCCTGCCGATCACGGCCCACGACCAGAATTTTTCTGGTTAATTCCAACCTGGATACCGGACCCGATACCACATAAAAGGCGCACATGCTACCTTAAGCCTTGCTCAGTTGCAAGCACCAGAATTTATGCTGAGGCTGCCTTTTCAATAATCTGCACCAGCTTCCAGGCCTTGGTTTTGGATAAAGGACGACATTCCTGAATCGTCACAGTATCTCCCTCACGACAACTGTTTTCGGCATCATGCGCATGAATACGCGTACTGCGTGTCACATATTTGCCGTATTTTGGATGTTTTACTTTCCGTTCAATCAACACCACAATGGATTTTTCCATTTTGTCACTCACTACTTTTCCAGTGAGCTGGCGTTGAATTTTCTTGTCGACATTTGTCTGATCAGTCATCTTAAGTTAACCCTGCTTTTCTGCCATAATCGTCTTGATGCGTGCAATCGAACGACGAACTTCCCGCACCCGATGATTTTTCTTCAGCGCATCCTGGGACTTGGCCATCCGCAATTCAAACTGCTCACGCAACAGATTAAATAATGCGGTATTCAGTTCTTCCGAGTTTTTTTCTCTTAAAGCTTTAGTATCCATTTACATCACCGTGCGAGTTACGATGGTCGTTTTCAAAGGTAACTTGGCAGCGGCGAGAGTAAACGCTTCCCGCGCCAGATCTTCAGGAACCCCTTCGATCTCATAGAGCATTTTTCCAGGTTGCACTTCAGCCACCCAATACTCGACATTGCCTTTGCCATTACCCATACGCACTTCCAGTGGTTTGGCAGTGATTGGTTTATCTGGAAATACCCGGATAAAAATTTTACCACCACGTTTAATGCGCCGAACAATCGCACGCCGGGCAGATTCAATCTGCCGCGAGGTAATCCGGCCACGTTCTATAGATTTCAGCCCGATTGAGCCAAAATCAACATCACTGCCACGGTGTGCTAATCCCCGGTTACGCCCTTTATGCATTTTGCGAAATTTGGTACGTTTAGGCTGTAACATTTTTCATCAACCCCTGTCATGTCTGCCCGAACGTTTTTTGTTCGGACGCACCGTTTCTTCTGCAGCTGGCTGCTGAGTCGCTGCCTGGGCCTGGGCCGCTACCTGCTCCATCCCCCCCAGAATTTCACCTTTAAAAATCCACACTTTGACGCCAATAGTGCCGTAAGTAGTCTCTGCACGCGCCGTGCAATAATCAATGTCTGCACGCAAGGTATGCAGCGGTACCCGCCCTTCACGATACCATTCGGTACGTGCGATTTCGGCGCCACCCAAGCGTCCGGACACCTCAATCTTCACCCCTTTGGCACCCGATCTCAGCGTATTCTGCACGGCTCGCTTCATTGCCCGGCGAAACATGACCCGACGTTCCAGTTGCGAGGCAATCCCTTCGGCGACCAATCGCGCATCAAGATCCGGTTTTTTGATTTCATCAATATGCACAGCCACTGCACAACCCATGATTTTCGTCAGCGCTGCCTGGAGTTTTCCAACATCCTCGCCTTTCTTGCCAATGACGACACCGGGGCGCGCGGTAGAAATCCATACATCTGCGCGATCCGAAGGTCGCAATATGGTAATTTTACCTAACGATGCCTGCTTCAGCCGGGCGTATAGAAAAGTGCGCGCCTTAAGATCGGCCAGCAGAAAACGCGGATAGTCTTTTGGCTTCGCATACCATGTTGAATTGTGTGCCCGTACAATACCAAGACGTATTCCAACGGGATTGACTTTTTGACCCATATTTGTTGCTCCCGTTTCTACGAAACAGCTACAGTGATGTGGCAGGTACGTTTACTGATGCGGTCAGCCCGGCCTTTAGCCCGGGGACGAATACGTTTGAGAGTGATGCCCTCATCAACATATATGGTCGTCACTTTCAACCCATCAACATCCATTCCCAGATTGTTTTCTGCATTGGATATCGCCGAATGCAACACCTTAGCCACAAAATGCGCAGCTTTTTTATCAGTAAATTTCAGCAGTTCCATCGCTTTGACCACATTTTTGCCCCGCACCAGATCCGCCACCAGACGGGTTTTCTGTGCCGATAGAGGAGCACCGCGCAATACAGCTACACCTTGCTGGCTATTGTCCATATTTCCTACCTCTTGGCCTTTTTATCAATACCATGACCCCGATAGGTTCGGGTTGGAGCAAATTCACCCAGCTTATGACCTACCATGTGTTCCGAGATCAGAATAGGCACGTGCTGTTTGCCATTGTGTATCGCCATGGTCAATCCGACCATTTCCGGCAAAATCATCGAACGACGCGACCAGGTTTTAATCGGTTTCCTGGAATTACTCGCCGCAGCAGCTTCCACCTTGGCCCAGAGGTGGCCATCAACAAATGGACCTTTTTTAAGAGAACGTGGCACTTTTTATCCCCCAGCCTTACTTGACACGACGATCGCGCACGATCATCCGGTCGGTACGCTTATTGTTACGGGTTTTGTATCCCTTGGTCGGCTGACCCCACGGTGTCACTGGGTGACAACCTTTGTTGCGGCCTTCACCGCCCCCATGCGGGTGATCTACCGGATTCATCGCCATGCCGCGCACGGTTGGACGTATGCCCAGCCAGCGTTTTGCACCTGCCTTGCCATAAGACCGCAGGCTATGATCACTGTTAGACACTTCTCCCAGTGTGGCACGGCAGTCGGCATGAATACGCCGCATTTCACCGGAACGTAGACGCACAATCACATAGGCACCATCCCGGCCCAACAGTTGCACACTGGCTCCCGCCGAACGTGCCAATTGTCCGCCGCGACCCGGTTTCAGTTCAAGATTATGCAAGGTAACACCCACTGGCATATTACGCAGCGGCAGTGCATTACCGACCTTGATCGGCGCATCTGATCCAGACTGTACTGTATCTCCGGCATTCAAGCCTTTTGGTGCCAGGATATAGCGACGTTCACCATCAGCAAATAACACCAACGCAATATGCGCTGTACGATTAGGATCATATTCGATACGTTCAACTTTTGCAGGAATTCCGTCTTTGTCGCGACGAAAATCAATCAGCCGATAAAGTTGCTTATGACCACCACCGATATGTCGGGTAGTAATGTGGCCATTATTATTCCGTCCACCGGACTTGTTTTGACTTTCTACCAGTGGCGAATGCGGACGACCTTTATGCAGGTGCTCATGCACCACTTTTTCAACAAAGCGGCGTCCGGGCGACGTTGGTTTACATTTGATAATGGGCATGATTGCTTCCCCCTACTTGCCAGCACCGGTAAAATTGATTTCAAATCCCTGTTTTAACGAAACATAGGCCTTTTTCCAGTCGGAACGTACGCCCATACTTTTACCGGTGCGACGACTTTTTCCCGCCACATTCAAGGTATTGACACTATTGACCTCGACCTTGAACAACTGTTCAACGGCCTTGGCGATGTCTGTTTTTGTCGAGTCTGTCCGCACCTTGAACACGTACTGATTATGGGCATCTCCGATCCGAACCGCTTTTTCAGAAGCAACCGGAGCAATCAGGACATGAAAAATTTTTTCCGTATTCATCCTAATTCCACCTCAAGTTTTTTGGCCGCTGGTACCGACATCAATACCTTTTCATAGCCGATCAGACTCACCGGATTGACGCCGCGGGTATCGACGACTTCAATATGCGGTATATTGCGTGCTGCCAGATACAGGTTTTCATCAACCGCATCGGTCACTATCAACGCATTTTCTACCCCTAAGCCCTGCAGTTTGGCAATTAGCTCCTTTGTTTTTGGCGCAGTCACAGAGAAGTCTTCCACCAGCACCAGCCGATTTTGCCGTACCAGTTCGGCGAGAATACACTGCATCGCACCCCGGTACATTTTCCGGTTCACTTTCTGTTCATAACTTTGCGGAGTAGCGGCAAATATTTTGCCCCCCCCACGCCACAGTGGACTACGGATTGAACCCGCACGAGCACGTCCCGTACCCTTTTGACGAAAGGGTTTTTTGCCGCCACCGCTAACTTCCGCACGGGTTTTTTGTTTGACGCTGCCTTGCCGACCAGCCGCCAGATAGGCGGTGACAACCTGATGCACCAAGGCTTCATTAAATTCACGCCCAAAAGCGACTTCTGACAATTCGACAGGAGCGCCGGAGACTGTTGTAAGATTCACGCGCTAATCCCCCTTATGCCTTGGCCGTTGGCCGGATGATAACATCTCGACCTGCCGAGCCAGGTACTGCTCCTTTAACCAGCAGCACATTCTGAACCACATCAATGGCAATCACTTCCAGTCCCTGTACAGTAACTCTTTCACTGCCCATGTGCCCGGCCATTTTCTTGCCTTTGAAAACCTTGCCCGGACTTTGATTTTGTCCTGTAGAACCATGCACACGATGCGAGACCGAGTTGCCATGCGTTGCATCTTGGGTGCGGAAATTCCAGCGTTTTACACCGCCCTGAAACCCTTTCCCCTTGCTGACTCCAGTCACATCAACAATCTGCCCTACGCTGAACTGTTCAACGGTTAATTCACTACCGGGCTGTAACGCCTGCAACTCATCTGCAGTTGCACGAAATTCCCAGACACCACGTCCAGCCAATACACCGGCTTTGGCAAAGTGCCCGGCCATCGCTTTGCTCACCCGAGAAGCACGACGTTCCCCTGTAGTGATCTGCACCGCTTCATAGCCTTCTGATTCTTTAGTACGAATCTGGGTGACACGGTTCGCTTCCACCTCAATAACTGTTACAGGCACTGAGACACCTGCTTCAGTAAAGACCCGTGTCATGCCTATTTTTCGACCGACCAAACCTATTGTCATACCATTAACCCCGCTCTCAAGCGTAATCGCTAACGCTTCTCAGCCCAAACTGATCTGCACATCTACCCCGGCCGCCAGTTCCAGCTTCATCAGGGCATCAACGGTCTTGTCTGTCGGCTGCACAATATCCACCAGCCGACTATGTGTCCTTATTTCGTACTGATCCCGCGCATCTTTATTGACATGCGGCGACGTCAGCACGTTAAACCGCTCAATACGGGTAGGCATGGGTATTGGACCACACACCTGCGCCCCCGTCCGCTTGGCCGTATCAACTATTTCTACCGCCGACTGATCAATCAGTCGATGATCGAACGCCTTGAGGCGAATACGTATTCTCTGGTTTGCCATGCACCGGACTCCATACTTGTTCGCAAAAATACAACAAAGACACTCGGCGACTTATTTCGCCTTGTGCCTGTAATAATCCTGTTTCGGAAACGATGCTCCGAATGTAAACGCCTGAGTGCTTTCATCAGGGGCGGTAAATATATCGTTCTTCTCCTGCAATTGCAAGAGGCTGCGTCGTTCGATTGCACAAATAACTCAACAGATCCACAGGCAGACCTTTTAAGCCTATTCTATGCTAATGCAATCTATTGCTTACTTGGGTAAACACCATGCACGGCTTGATGATGAATCGCCCATTACTTATCAGCGACCTGATTGAACATGCAGCTCGCCTGTACCCTGAGAACGAAGTGGTCAGTCGGCATATTGAAAGCGGCATCGTGCGCCACAGCTATCTGCAACTCGCCCGACGTTCCCGGCAACTGGCACAAGCACTGACAGACTATGGAGTGATCGCCGGTGATCGCATTGCTACACTGGCATGGAATACCCACCGCCACATGGAAGCTTATTATGCCATTTCCGGCGTTGGAGCCATCATCCATACCATTAATCCGCGGCTTTTTCCTGAACAGATCCGTTACATGATCAATCATGCAACCGATCGACTACTCTTGGTTGATTGCAGTTTTCTTCCCTTGGTCCTCTCTTTGCTCCCGGAACTGCCTTCTGTTGAGCAGATTATCGTACTGACTGATGCGGCCCACATGCCCCCGGATAGCAACTTTCTCTGTTATGAAACCTGGATTGCTGCTTTTCATCACCAGTTTCACTGGCCACGTTTTAGTGATGCGGAGGCCAGTGCCTTGTGTTACACCTCCGGCACCACCGGCAATCCCAAAGGTGTGCTGTATTCGCATTATTCTGTTTTACTGCACGCCATGGCCGCCTGTCGCACCGATGCGCTGGGGATTACGCCGCACACCTGCCTGTTGCCTGTGGTTCCCATGTTTCACGTCTGCGCCTGGGGCACCCCGTATGCAGCCGCCATGATGGGTGCCCGACTGGTTTTACCCGGTGCTGCGCTGGATGGAGCATCGCTGTATGAACTGATTGTTGCTGAACAGGTGGATCTGCTGTTGGGAGTCCCAACGATCTGGCTCACCTTGCTAAATTACCTGCGCGAGCACCAGTTGCAGCTCAAAAATGTGTCCCGTGTTGTTGTGGGTGGCTCTGCCGCACCGCTCAGCATGATTCGCGAATTTGCAGAAGTCCATCAAAGTTATGTCATTCATGCATGGGGCATGACCGAATTATCCCCCCTTGGCACGATCAATCTGCCTACCCCGGCACTACAATCCATGGCACCGGCGCTGCGCTACCAGCACCAACTCAAGCAGGGTCGTCCGGTTTTCGGAATTGAACTGCAAATTTTTGACGAACATCTCCGCCCTTTACCCCATGATGGCAAGACGTTTGGAGTATTACATGTGCGCGGTCCCTGGGTAGCGCAACGTTATTTCCGCCACGAGGATTTGTCGGCCTTTGCCAACGGCTGGTTTAATACCGGTGATATCGCCACCATTGACGCTGATGAGACCATGCAAATCGTTGATCGGGATAAAGATGTCATCAAATCCGGCGGTGAATGGATCAGTTCCATTGAACTGGAAAATGCAGCCATGTCATTTCCGGGCATTCTTGAGGCCTGTGTGGTAGGCATTCCCCATCCTCGCTGGGCCGAGCGACCACTGATGCTGATCGTCAGTCCAACCGGCAACACCGACTTGTCGGCTTTGCGCGACCATCTTGCAGAACGGGTGGCTCGGTGGTGGCTACCGGATTCGATTGTTACTGTCCCTGAATTGCCACATTCTGCGACCGGCAAACTGTCCAAGGTAACGTTACGCAACCAATACCGTCAGTTTTACAGTCAATCACCGGATACAGGGGCTGCCCCATGACCGACCGCCCGTTTTCTACGGATCCCACACTGATGCACTACATCGCCTCGGTGCATGACCTGCTGCTTCATCACTGGGGGCCACTGCCGGCTCCTGTGGACTGGAACTGCCATGCCTATCTCTGGAAGCCCTCTGTGCATAGCAACGGTCAAGGGAACATTGTTGGTTTACCGCAGTATGCCTCGATTCAGCCAGAGGATCTGCTCCATATTGAAACCCAGAAAAAACGCCTGTTTACCAACACCGAACAGTTTATTAACCGACTACCCGCCAATCACGCCTTGCTGACCGGTGCCCGAGGCACTGGCAAATCCTCTCTGGTACGCTCACTTTTGGCGAATTATGCCACTCAAGGACTCCGTATGCTGGAAGTCGGGAGGGAACAACTGATCAATCTGCCACAGATCATGGAACAGTTAGCCAGCCGTCCTGAATATTTTATCATCTTTTGTGACGATCTGAGTTTTAGCGAAGCCGAAAACCAGTACCGGGCACTGAAAGTCGTCCTGGATGGCACCTTGCACGCCACTGCACGTAATACGCTTATCTATGCCACCAGCAACCGCAGACACCTGCTCCCCAAAAAAATGCAGGACAATCTGGAAACTCACTATGAGGGGGACGAAATTCACCCCGGGGAATCCATTGATGAAAAGATTTCACTTTCTGACCGCTTTGGCTTATGGTTGAGTTTCCATGCACAAAACCAGGATGAATATCTTGATTGCGCTGCGCATTGGCTAAAGCGTTACGGCGGTCACTGGGATACGCACACCCGCCAGGAAGCCTTACGCTTCGCTGCACAGCGCTCCCACCGTTCCGGTCGCAGCGCTTGGCACTTTGCGCAGGACTTTGCCGGAAAAACGGCGCTCCACCCCCATGCAGCCCCCCACCTCCCTAGTGCATTTTAAGGAGATTCGCCTTGGCACGCTTAACCTTACAGGACTTAGCCCTGTTAATCGTCGAACCTTCATCGACACAGCAACACCTCATGCTCAAGCTGTGTCAGGAGATAGGCGTAAGCAAAGTGGACTTGGCCAGTCTCGGCCAGGAAGCGTTGGATGCCATTATCCGCCTTAAACCAGACGTCATTGTCAGCGCACTTTATCTGGAAGATATGAGTTCAGATGTTCTGTTACAGCAATTGCGATCGCATGAAGGACGCGAGCATATCCCATTTATTCTGGTTTCTTCTGAAACCCGCTTCGACCGCCTCGACCCCTTACGCCAGGCCGGTGTCGCCGCCATTTTAAAAAAACCTTTCACTGCCTCCGATCTGCGTCGGGTGCTTGAACATGCCTTATTGCATCTGCAACAGGACGAACTAGTACTGGATCATTTTGACGTCGCCCACTTGCGCGTGCTGATTGTTGATGACAGCCCGCTGGCACGTAAACATATTCGCCATATGCTCAGTGAAATGGGCATGTGCCATTTCCAGGAAGCCGAAAACGGCGTACAGGCCGCCGAACTGTTCTCGGTACTTGACTTTGATCTGGTGGTCACCGATCTGAACATGCCTGCCATGGATGGCGACGAAC
The DNA here is from genome assembly GCA_021781515.1 of Pseudomonadota bacterium. Lineage (GTDB taxonomy): Bacteria > Pseudomonadota > Gammaproteobacteria > Pseudomonadales > Moraxellaceae > JAJXWR01. Next base: position 16,931 of record JAJXWR010000001.1, on the reverse strand, counting down.
TGGTCCGGCATATTCGCCATAGCCCTCGCAGTTTTGTGCCGATTCTCATGGTCACCAGCGAACAGAACCAGTCGAAACTGGCCGCCATTCAACAAGCTGGGGTATCCGCCATCTGTGACAAACCTTTCGAGCCAACGGCGATGCGTTTAGCCTTATTACAAATGCTGAATCTGTAGGTTGTTTTCTCCTGATCTTATACTACTACAAACGGAATAATCGTTATGAACCGCTTAAATCGATGCCTTAAATTATACTTTCTTTTCGGGTTCACCATACTCGGTAGTAGAGTGATCTATTGAGGCTTCTGGATACTTGGATGCATGGGCATAAAATAAAGCCTAAGCTGGATTAGGTAATACATGCGTCTGACTAGGCCTGCCATTTACCCATAAAACAACCACTCCCGTTTCTGATGCAGGAGGTACTTCCTGTTCATCATATTGATCCTTGGGCACGACCAGATCACATGATTTGACGATCTGGTGTGGAAATCCTCAACGAACCATCGGCAGCATTTCTCGCAGGCTGCATCTCACCCATGCACCGCATCATCCAGGCAAAGGATGTCGCTCACACAGCCATCCATACAATCCCTAAGTAGCGAACACAGCTTCCATGTTCTCAGCATCCAGCAGCCAAATGTCAATCTGCTCAGGCGATGCGTGCAACGTAAATTTGTTCCCATTATAATTCCTGAAAAATCATAATTGCGGTATTTTTTCATTCTTCCCGGTAATAGCCGTTCATTCGACCAGCACGAGTAAGATTCACCCATGCAACCCATACCGCACAAAGCGCACAGCACCATTATCTGGGCGATCTGACCAAAATTGGTGAAACCATTGGGTACATTGCCACTTGGCAGGATCAGTGGGTCGCCCAATTGAACCTGTCGGCTGCAGCACTCAAGTGTGGCGTACGTGATCGCTGGATTGGCTGGGATTTCACCGCTCAGTATGGCCGCCTCAAGCTCATTGCCAATAAGTTTTGCAAGGCCAGTGCATCCCTTTGTTACACTCCCTCTTGCCTCCCATCCCCTCCGCTTTTCATTCCCTGCCCCATTCCACACAATAATCAGCCAACATGATTTTTAACTCGCACAGATTATCTACTTCCGGTAAATGCACCTCCAGCCCGGGACGTTGAATCAATATCACACGAACCCACATCACCACCATACGCCTCAGTGCCGGCCGGTTTTTTGTTCCAGACGGAATATTGCTGCCACCAGATTCCGTTACGACGCCCGGTTTGTATCCGCATACAAATGCTCACCGATCAGCAGGTATCTGGCATGCTGAGCAGTTGCCATTAGCTCATGATGGCGGCGACAGATGGCCATGGGTTTTTCGACGATACGTCTTACAGAACGGAAAATCTTGACGTAAACTTACTGTAGTTTCACATGCATATTGTTCCGAAATTATCAAAATCGATTATGCGACCGCTCAGTTAGTACGACAGTTTAATTTATATTCACTCGATCGGAAACGTCAATAATCCGGAGGTGTACCAAGAAAAATACAAATTTGAATTATCTAGTGCACTTTATTTGAAAAAAAGCAACGAGATTGCTTTTATACAAACAAAATCAATTTGTTAAGATTCGCTGTCAGCAGCAATGCTTCTTGACAAACAAGAAATTTTAGCTTGGGCACAAAATATGCATACAATTATACCACTGTGTCAGAATGCGCTTAAGACGATTTATCATCATTCCTGACTGGTAGTCACCGTTGAAAAAACGTGTGCCGGATGGATTGAGATGCGCTGTGGCTGATCATCCTGCTTTATAGGTTCAGACAGTGCCCTTGTTGAGACTTGCCTTAGCTGATACATATGACCTGACTGCGAATTTTCGTTTTTTGCTTGAGCACTAAAGCCTTACGAGAATTCAGGTGGTGGCGCACGTTTCCGATACTTTTAAAACACAGGTGAAACAGTCATGAATCACCTTGAACGAAGGATAAAATCAGATGACGGACATAGAGCAGAAAAATCAGATCAGTGAGTACCATCGCAGGTGTGCCTTAGGGCTAAATCCGGATCCCTTAATCGAACGAGTAGATCTGATATCTTTGGCCGGAGAAGAACGCTATCGTAATGCCGTTTTATGTGAGGAGATAAAGGATACGACTTACAGTCTAATAAGGGATATTAATCTGCAATTTTATGTTCCTTCGAGAAGGTTACTGTGGCAAGCGCTTGGCCAGGAATATATTGAGCCGGACCAGTTGGACTTCATTGATCATATTCCGGATGATGCTATTTATTACGATGTTGGAGCGAGTAATGGACTTTTTGCTGTGTATGCAGCAGCGACACGAAAAAAAGTCTATTGTTTTGAACCCGATGCGAGCAATTATTTCCTGCTTTCATACAATAGTTTTCTTAATCATCAATGTTTTAGACATCCTCTGAAATTTTTCAACGTAGCGTTGACTGATGAAGGCGGGATTGGTTCCATCTACATTGAAAAATTTGAAGTAGGTGGGCATTTAAAAATTCTGGATCAGCCCATAAAACGTTGCGATCGAAAATTCACTCCCGACTTTGTTCAGCCTACTCTCAAGTACCGCATGGATGATTTTATTGATTTTACAGGTTTGGAAAAACCGGAATATATCAAAATCGATGTTGATGGTTCTGAAAAAAAGATTCTCTCTGGAATGCAAAACACTCTTGGGTATGATGGATTAAAAAAAATTTTTATCGAACTGGATGAATCAGGAGAACAATTTGAGTACTGCAAATCTGTTCTTGAATACTATGATTTCAGAATTGAGTCACATAAACGAGTCCAGAACTATTTTGGTGAGGAAAATTTTGTTTTCTCTAGAAACTGATTTTGTAGAGACTGGTTTTGTAAATTTGAGTTCTTGCGTAATCTGAATTTTGGTGAATATTAATCGAAGTTATTGTCTGAAATCTTTATACTGGACAGATGAGGTAAAGACATGAGTGCGTCAACCGTCGAAAGGAAAATGATTATCAATTCGATTCAAGATTTTAATTCAATGACGTCTTTACGGGTTATGCGTACAGGAAAACGAATGCAGATTGAGGACCTGGATACATTGCCGCGTTTGGATCGAAGCTTGATTGATTACCGAAAATATCATCAATACATCGGTCAGAGCGGTATTCGAAACTGTATGACAGTCCAAGGGAGTCGGGGGTGCCCGTGGCGTTGTATTTACTGTGACGTCATTAAGTTATCTCCTCGCTTGTACCGTCGCTCGCCTGAGCATGTTTATGAGGAAGTTAAATACCTGTATGATATGGGTTTTCGTGATATTGAATTTATCGATGACATCTTTAATGTCCATAAAAAAGACTTCATGGCATTTTTTGGCTTGTTAATAAAAAACAAAATCAAGTTAAATGTATATTTTCAAAGTGGACTTCGTGGGGATATTCTGGATTCTGATGCCATTGATGTCATGATGGAAGGAGGTGTGAAAAGTGTGAATATTTCACTTGAAACAGCCTCACCAAGACTGCAAAAACTGATTAAGAAAAACCTGAATATTGAAAAGTTTCATAAAAACCTGACTTATATGGTTGAGCAATACCCAAATGCCATTCTTGGCGTCAATGCAATGCACGGGTTTCCAACAGAAACTGAAGATGAAGCTATCTCAACAGTTAATTTTATTAAAACAATTAAATGGGTACATTTCGCCGCTTTGCATAATGTTCGTATTTTCCCTGGTTCGGTTCTTGAGACGATTGCTCTTGAGAACGGAATTACGAAAGCACAGATTGATGAATCTTTGACGATGCCTTATAATTCAATTCCAACAACCTTCACGATTGATCCTGAATTTTCCAGAAAACTCAGATTGGATTTTGTCAAGAATTATGTCCTGAATAGAGACCGACTGCGTTATGTTTTACAAAAACAGCTTGAGGTATGTACAGAGAATGAATTGATTTTTAAATATCAATCGTATTTTCCGAGTCAGATTAACTCCTTTGATGATATTTTTAAATTGGCTCGCGTTGATCGTTCCGAAATCGATTTCAGCAAACAGCCACAAGAATCAAAAACCCCTATTCATTATCCTGAATTAAAAAAACCAAAATTTTGTGTCGGTACTCAAAGGCCTTTAAGATTTCTCTTTATTGATGCAACCCAGTTTTATTCAACAGATGAGCGGGCAGAACTTCGTATTGTTGAAGCTCCGCTGGGCGGATTGGCGCTTGTGACGTACTTGAACCATATGTTCCAGGATAGAGTTGAAGGACGAATCGCAAAATCCTTTGTAGATTTTGATAGTCATGACGAACTCAAGATGCTTGTTGCAGAATTCAAACCCGACCTGATTGGTGTGCGAACCATGTCATATTACAAGCATTTTTTTCGTGAAGTGATTGCCGCCATTCGTAAACAGAATAGTGACGTACCCATTCTTTGTGGTGGCCCGCATCCTACAATTGCCAGTGAGGAAGTTCTTTCAGAACATGATATCCATGCCGTTGTTCTTGGGGAAGGAGAGGTGACTCTGTCTGAAATTGTCGACTGGATGCTGCAACATGACATGAAATTCCCTGACGAAGATGCGCTCTCCAAAATCAAAGGATTGGCATACTTGTCCCGTAGATTGTTTCAACACTGTTCATAGGTTGCTTTATGCTGAATACGCTGTGTATTTATGGTTCCGGGGGTACGGGTTGCGAAATTGTTGATATGGCACGCCGTATTCAAACTCGACATCAAACATGGGAACGTATTGTATTTGTTGATGACTTTAAAACCGAGTCGGTGTGGTACGAAACCCCGGTTCTGAATTTTGAATCCTTGAGCAGTGAGCGGGGGAATTACGAATTTGTGATCGCCCAGGGCGAACCCAAAAACCGCCAGAACCTTTATACTAAAGTCACAGAAATGGGGTTTTCCTGTACAAAAGTCATCGATCCAACTGCGATCATTTCACCTACAGCCGAGTTGGCGGATGGCGTGATTGTCTTCCCATTTTCGTTCATTTCCAGTCATACACGAATCAGTTGTAATGTCATGATTGAAATTAATGTTATTATTGGTCATGACATTACTGTTGGAGCCCATTCGGTGATATCAAGTTCAACTGTTGTGGGTGGTAAATGTTCAATTGGAAAGTCAACCTTTATTGGTTTGAATGCAACGGTCAAAGATCGTGTTGCGATTGGTGATTCTTGTATTCTTTCCATGGGGTCATCGGTGTTTCAGGATATTGGACATCAAATGATTGCAGTGGGAAATCCGGCACGGGTTATTCGTAAAAATGATGGAAAAGCTATATTCAACTAATTATTTCGTATAGTTTATTTTATGAGAATATTTTTTTAGTGTTGTTTTTTTGAATCAATGGAGATTAACAATGAACTGGCGTGATCGATATAATCAGATTTTTATGGACTGTTTTGCTGTATCATCAGAACAACTGGATGAAAAATTTGTGTACCAATGTGTGCCCCAGTGGGATTCGGTTGGCCACATGGGCATGATCACAGCCATTGAAGATGCTTTTTCAATCACACTGGATACGGATGACATCGTCGATTTCAGTTCCTATGTTAAAGGTATTGAAATATTGCGAAAATATGATGTTGTCACTGAATGAGCCGGCTGATATCAATGGTCATGGATGCTCAGAACAATTGCTTTGTGTGTAAGGACAGTGGACGGCAATCCGACCTACTGTTACCAAAAATCAACACGAAAATTTCCGTATTCGAGCTTTTCACAAAATCCCATCCGATGAAAACCCGTCTGTCTATTTTATAGACCATAAGAATATGTCATTGAAATCAGCGCTCATAGAACGAGCCATCGTCGCCGTAATATGATTATTATCTGCAAAACGAGGAAATCCATTACGATCGGTAGCAAAACATGTCACATTATTACAAAATTCATTTAATGGATCCCAAATCCTGACATTACTATGCGAATGCGCCGTTTTTTGTAAAATATCCCGATAGACCCTCCCCTGTTCCATAACCGATTGCCGACTGATATTGCATTTATCAAGGCCGTAACTGGCAATACATTCAGGAACACTCTTTGGCATTTCCGGTTCAGGCAGTACAAAAATCAACTTCAAATCATGTTGCTGCAAAAATTCAGATAGTCTATCCAGTGATTTCGCCATTAATTGCAATGAGCTTTGCTGGTTAACATCCTTCATTAAACCAAAATCTGAAAAATTATTTTCTGCATAGGGTGTATCATGATTGCCCGCAGCGATTAATCCAACAGATTTTGGAATACCTTTGGCATATAAATTCCATTTTATGTCCATGAAAACAGCAGAAAGACCGGACTTGGCCAACATTGGCAATTCCTGCTGCACGGCGTTTGCCGAATTGGTGCACCAAAAACGCACCTGATTCGTGCCCACAGGCACAACATCAGCGAAGGGAGGACATCCATCGAATTCACGCATCAGTACAGCCACATGATACATTTTAGCCAATTTATCGTACAATGGTGCAATATGCCCGGTATGAGAATCACCTAATGCCATTATTTTTACAGGACCTGTTGTCTGACCAATAAGACAACGTTTCCAGGAAGGTAAGGGAATACCTTCCTGCGGAACATCGCAATCCGCTAAATGTGGCATCACATCAGATTTGATTTTCAGTATACTTTTTTGACCAATCCATGGGATGTGCTCTGGTAAAAACATGGATATATTCCCTGTGATCCAAAGAATCAGCAGCAGATAACCTCCAGAGCGAAGCGTTATTCTGTCATTTGCAAAATACGAATACTTTCTGAGCCTTACGGGGTTCTCCAGATATTTAAATGAGATGAATGCAAGAATAAAAGAAACAATGCCTCCCAGCAAAAAATCCCGCACCACAGAACGATTACCACCGTAATAACGTCCTAATGCCAGGATCGGCCAGTGCCATAAATAAAATCCATAGGATAACTTTCCAATAAACACCACGATCGGGACTGCGAGTATTTTCCGGCTGAAAAAATTATTATCATTCAGGCTTCCACCCAGCAGACAGAGGGCAGTCCCCACCACCGGCAACAATGCAATATAACCCGGGAACACCATGTTTTCATTAAGAAAAGCAATTGAAAAAAACAACAGACCTATCCCTGAGCCAGAAAAAATAACAGCCACCAGACTATTCTGTATTTTCCGAACATTCAAAACAGCAACAAACGCTCCTACTGCAAATTCCCAGGCTCTTGACTGAGTTAAATAAAATGCCCTTTGTTCATCATGGAATGAATTCCACAAACAGTACGAAAATGACAGAAATATAAGGCTGATTACAGAATAAACGATCAAATGACAGTTTGTTAATTTGTTAAATCTAAATATACCTAAAACTGTCAACGGCCATACCAGATAAAACTGTTCTTCGACAGATAATGACCACGTATGCAACATGAGCCTGAGGTCAGAATCGAAATAATCAAAAGAACGCTCCATAAAATAAAGATTTGAATTAATTGTTGCCACACTCCTGACTTCCCTGCCAAATTGATTCTGATCCGGCGGAAGCATGACAAAATAAGAAACAATGCCGGTTACAATAATTACTATTGCCAGCGAAGGAAGAATACGCCTGATGCGCCGTGAATAGAATTTTTTAAAATCGAAAGAATTTTTTGTCGCCACCTCATCAAAAATTATCCTGCTTATAAGATACCCAGAGATAACAAAAAAAATATCGACGCCGATAAATCCACCAGAAAAGCCAGAAATCCCGATATGGAAGGCCACTACACTGCATACCGCAATTGCCCTTAGCCCTTCGATATCAGGACGGTATTTATTGTTGTTAATTTCAGATTCTGCAAATACCGACATGCACACTCGACTCGGGCAATCTGCACCACATTCATTTTGAACCAGGAAACCAGAGCAGCGAATATATTATATCCGGCTTTTCAGATAAAATACCGTTTAAACACTTTAACGTAACATTACCAGCAGTTTGTCGTGGAATTGCCCGAATTGCTCTGGTTGCCGGTATTATCCAGCAAATAAGTCCCGCACGTATCCGAAATCTGATTATTGATCGGTACCGCTGACAAACTAAACGTACTCCCGGTCGCCGGTACCGTTCCTGCCGGGGTCACGACTGAAATCTGATAATCCGGCGTTCCTGAACCCACCTGCAGCGGAAAAGCAGATCCCGCTCCATACAACTGCGTCGGATCGTTGGTATAGACGCTGTTCACTGAATAATAACGTTCTTCCCGCGTTGCCAGATCCAGTAATGCGGTTTTGGCATCGGTCCGATGGGATTCCATACCTTGATTCATATACATGGGAATAGCCACCGCCAACAGGATGGCCACAATCGCCACCACTACCATCAGTTCTATCAACGTCATTCCTCTTTGTGCGAAATCCACGATATCCTCCTAAAAAACTGTTAATTTCCATCTACTAACCTCTCCAGATGCAGAAACTTAACGCAGTTGCATCCAGTTCAACCGCTTGCCAATTCCTGCATTCCCTGCAGGATTCAAGGGCAGCACCACTCCCTGTCCCGATACAGTCTGATTCACCAGATAGGCACCGCCATTCATGGACAGCACAAAGGGTGTACCGGTAGCATTCAGTTCAGCGCCATTGAGTATAGGTGTCGCAAACACGCCATTGACCGTTGCACTGAAGGCAGAATGCAACGTCGCCCCCCCATCATTGGGATTCAGCGACATCGTGTAACCACTCGGTTGCGAGGAATTGCAGTTATAAATGGAATAGGTCGGCGGAATCGTGGTATTGAATACCAGTTGACCATAGGTCAGGATCGGATTATAAATCACTTGCTCAAAAACCCCCGATGTTCCTGTCGCAGGAAAATTCAATACCCACCCATACTGATTATTGCCTGAACTACAGGTACTGGTATTGTCCCAGCACACGACATTGCTGCTCAGTTGCCGAAAGGCGACGACTGCGCCACTTCCCGTCGTGGTGTTGGTCACTGTCTGCTTTTGCAGATTGCTTTGCGCAATGCGTTGCGGTGCGGTGAGCGTCGCATACGTGACAGCGGGGTTCAGTGTATTCCAGGCATTCATATTCCAGTCCCATATTCCATACATGGCCTGCTGCGCAGTAGCGTAGGCAGCAGCCGTATTCCAGGACTGTCCAATAATCTGCCCCGTACCAAACTCCACCATGAATCGGGGTTGAGCTGATTGTTGCGAAGGCACCGAGACCAACACCAACCGAGTGGTAATGGGCTGTCCCATTGCGGTGGTAAATAATGGCGATCCCGACGAACTGCCATTAAATGACGAGACTTTCCAGTTGGCCGGATTATTACTGGTCAGATCGAAACGCCAGACATTGCCCAATAAATCACCGGCATAGACATAATCGGTAATATGATCCCCATCCATATCTGCCGCTGCTACCGTAGCAATTCCATCCTTACTGCCTACAGCGACTCCGGTGTCCAGATAACGAAACTCAATATTGCCGGTAGCGGCTACGATTTCCATGATAAACAGGCCAGCGGTCCCATTGGCACTGTTCAGACCATTACCAAAAATAACGCCCCAGTCTCCGTTATGCAGCCGACGAATCTGCGGATCACCATAGATCCCCCCCAGATTGTTGCCGCAGGAACTGACATTAACGCAACTGATCGTTGCTGGCGTCCAGTCGCCCTTGACAATACTGGCAGCCCCGGTTTCAGCAAACAGCGTCGGATTCGTAATACCCAGGGCATACACATCCGGAGCCGAAGTCGCCGCACCCAGCACCGGCCCCGTTCCCAAGCCCCCCACTAGCCAGGTATGCCAAGCCCCCGAATAATAGAGATCCCCCACACCCGGCGTCGCATCGACATACCACTGGTGCGCATAAGCGGCATTTGAGACGTCCAACGAATTATTACTGGTCGTATGAATGTTGTTCAGTACGACCTGTGGCATATACGCCAGTACTTCGGCCCCGTCATTCGTGGTTGCCACATAACTGCCTGAATTCGTGTAATAGCCACTGCGAAAACCATGCAACAATCCGTCATTGGCTCCTACATAAATAACATCTTCCCGTTGCGCCTTGCCCGATTTAAAACTGGCATAGGTGGGAGAATTTTCCTGCATTGTGGCCGTGGGGTAGAGCTGATCCTTCCAGGTAACGGTATAAGGACTGCTGGGGGCACCCACCCACTGTGGACTGGAATCCTGAATATCACCCAGTACGCTTACCCGATCGCGATAAGTACCACCACTGGCCAATTCATTACTCCGGTCACCGCGCAAAAAATTCAGCCGATTCTGTGAACTCAGCGCCGTTTGCTGCGTCGAGCTCAGGTCCGTATTCGACCACTCGAACGGAACCCCTTGACCGCTAAACCCGTTGGTCGCTCCTGTCGATGGATTCCAGGTAAGAATGACCCGGTTACTGGGGCTTTGCCCTATAGACGCCGAGCCCCCTGGACACACCCCCGTTGGCAACAACGATGCCCCGGTCAAGGTACAGGTGCTGTCCCAATTGGGTGTAGAATTTAAGGACACCGTCGTAATGCCGCCATTAATTTTCGTCGTCAAATAATACGACTGCAGACTACCCCACCACCCACTCGGATGATAATAAGCCAAATACACTTGGGTACTGGTCTGTACGGCTCCCGTCTGCTGTGTATTGGCTGTCGCTGAGCTGGATGCTATATCCGAAGGTTGCGCCTGAAAACAGGTAATCTCATGGACATTGCGACTGCCCCCCGTTGAACCCCCAAAACCGAAATAGAGTTTTTGTGGCAAGGGCCCGTTACTGGCCGTAATATCCTTATTGTTAATCAGCGTCGTAAACGCACCTCCATTGATAGCATAGGAAAACGTCATTTTTCCCTGCGCTGAAATCAATAACTTGTAATAGATCGGCGTCGCCTGGCCACGACGGGTGGCTGACTCATTGGCAATTTTTACCGGCAACGAGACATAACTGTTGGGCAAGTACGCAAAATCAGCAACAGGAATGTTATTCCCATTGGCATTTTTAGCCAACTGCAGATTCCCACTATCATCCGTGGTATACAACAGCCCGGTTTTACAGGTGTTTTTTACCACTTGGTTGATCATGGAGGACGGCACTGGACTCAAGTAGCTGTTATAGTTTGCATTGAGCCAGTCCCACGACACATTGCCGTGACCACGCATCCCGATTTCACTGGGATGATAACCAGTACCGGTGGCGGTATTGTCACCGTAATTCATGAAATTGCCGTATTCGTCCATACCCAGTCCCAAATACCCCCCCACCATCCCGTTAAACGGGTTATTCACATTACTGCAACTGTATCCCAGACTTCCTCCCCAGGCACCCAGGTGCGCCACTACGTCCTGGCCACCCACGGGCGTAATATTGGTGGCGTCGGCATTATAAGACAGCAATGGTAAGCCAGTTCCTGAGGTATTATTACTGGTAAAATTAAACTGCGAACCATCCAGTAAATAAAAACCAATACCGTCTGCACCATCGGCACCAGCGCCCCCTGAATCGCCTTCATAACTGGTGGTAATGTAGGTAATACTCACCCCACTGCTGGCATCAAAGGGCGTGGTTGAGAATATCCCCCCCGATTCACTATTGCCATCATTGGTTAAACGCAGTGCCCCATAGCCCACCGGGTCCGGTGCACTCCCCAGGGAGTCACTGCTGTAGCCGCCTTTTTGCGCATTACCAAAAAAATCCGTGGTGGCACACCCTGGCACTTGACCACTTCTTAACACAGGAGCATGATGTTCCGCCGAGGCCCCCGCTGTCAGGCAGGCATTGATGGATTCCCAGGAATTGACCGTGGTCGTACCGGTGAAATTTTCCGAAATATTTTGCGTCGTCCCGTCCGCCTGGGCCACCGGACTAAGCATAAGCATCCCGCTCACTACGGCCAGCAACCATGTGCTTCCCTGGATTGGCCTCGCCCTTCTCCACTTGAATAGACTGAACATGTTCAGAGACCTCCCCGGTTGACTACCCCACTGGTGACTTCATAGGTATCCTGCACCACACCCACAGAGTCTGCTGCGCCCCCATACCCATAAGCGTTGATCTGATACAAAATCCCCTGACCATCCGCACTGGGTCCCGCATACTGAACGTAAAACCCCGGGCTGGCATACACGACATTCGCCCCTCCTGACGTACTGATGTTCAGGAGATTAGCCGGCGGCACATACGTCACCCCAACGTTCTGTGCCGTACCACTGGAATCCAGTGCCGTCCAGGGCAGCGTCACCGGAGCCACTAATGGATTGGTGCACACCATGGCGGTACTGGTCGTTGCCGTTGTCGTACAGACGCCTGTATTGGCAGCACCACTCCCCTGCAACACCCACCATTCCGCATATTGCTCCGCACTCAGGGCATTGGTAACTGCCAGTTGTTTATCGCGCATCGCCGCGGTCACATGATGCTGTTCACCCACCATTTTGAACAATCCAACGGCCAAAATGGTCAATATCAGCAGCAGCACCAGACTATTGAGCAAGATAAAACCACGCCGCTGCTGCACATCACACCTAAAAAAAATTTTCATGAGTGATTCATCAATGGTATGGTTTTACTGTAGGTCAACGTTGCCGGTTGACCCGCCTGTGCTGCCAAAGGATTGTTGAGTACCAGGATGATTTGTACCGAAAGCACCTGCGACCAATTGGTCACCTGTGAGGCATTCTCGTACGTATCCACTGAACCATCTCCATTGGTATCAACACCATAAAGAACGCTCAATTGATTGAAAACTTTATTGTTACTACTTCCTAGCAGGGTGTAGGTGCTCGTCGGCTCCGTAATGGTCGTTACCTGTGTCTGCGGATTAAAAGTCTCTCCGGTGTACATACAGACCAGATTACCGTTAGTGTCCACCTGCAACGTCTGATCAAAAATATAGAACGTCGAAGGATTATTGGCGACCACCCCAGTAGGCAGGCCCCGACCAATACAGTTGATCTGAGTATCCTGCTGCCCGATCTGGTCATTGATCAGTCCAGACACGTAGCGTACCGACAACGTATCACTTTGGGTCGTCCCCCCATAAGTACCGCTAATAAACTGCCCAGCCTGCGCATACAACGCCGTCGCTGGCATTGCAGTGCTCGTTGACTCCGTGGTTGGATCCGGAATATACCCCGATGCCTGAATCGTTTGCGTCAACAGATTCAGCGCAAAATATGCATTATTGGCCAACTGGGTCGTCTGGTTTTGTCCCTGACTGGTTCGATACACAGTCAGCAAGACCGACAGTATACCGGCCATCACAAACAGCCCCATGGTCATCGCCACCAACAATTCCACCAGACTATAACCCGCCTGCCCTCTGAAGGCGCTGCGTAAGCTCATGGTTGCACCATCTGCGTATAAATCTGCGTTTGAGTCGGCTGCTTGGCTGCCGCCGCATGCACAGCATTATTAATGGCCACCTGATTCTCGCTCCATTGAACACTGACCTGGCAGATTGCCGGCGAGGTCGCAGAAGCTGCCTGCGTACAACTGATACTGCTGAAACCCCCAGGAATCACCTGGGACAGGACCGTAGCATACTGCTGTAAATCCAGTGCCGCCATTTGTGCCGGTGTACAGGCCAAGGAAGAATTCGTACAATTTCCCGAAGGAATCTGCGAAGACATCAACTCCGACGGGGCTGTCACCGACAACGTCGATCCTCCTTGTTGTGCCGTTCCTGCCGACACACTGACAAAAGTTGGCACCGTACTGGTCTGCCAGTACATTTCATTGGCACGCATCGCCCCGGCCAGACTGGCCACATCATTCACAATCGCCAGACGCACAGTAGACACCGTCCCTTCACTGACCGTTACCGCATCAATCTTGGCGACTCCCAGCAGACCCACCGAAATGATCAATACCGCTACCATCAGTTCAATCATGCTGAATCCACCAGAAGCATTCATTGGCAATTCCCCTGCCCCGGATTCTCTGAAGTCACTTGCCCCAAAAACCCAAGCGCCACACAAAGCGTCGTCGCTGTCGACACCGTCGATGCATGATCAGTAAACGTCACTTGCGCAATGGTCGGCGCAATACTGGACACATAGCCCCCGCGGTTCCAGGTCACTGCAGCAATCGCATTATCCGCTGTAAAACTGTCCCCACCGGAAAAAGCCGGCTGCCGCCGCCGAATGACCGTCCCTGTTACCGTTTGCTGCGATCCTGTTGGATCATCAAAAATAATCCAGCCCTGACTCCACAACGTTGAGGTACTACAACTCGTCCCATTCACCGACACACACAACGTAACGTCCTGACCAGTACGCACCGCTTCAGCCGCAGCGAACGTCAGATCCGTCATGAACGTATTGATCTCCGTGCCAATACGGTTTTTCGCTACACTTGTCTGGTACAAACTGATGGCCATGGCCGAAACAATGCCGACAATAGCCACTGTCGTGACCAGTTCCAGCAAAGTAAAGCCTGGTGCAAAGAACACTGTATCTTTAATGCTGTTGTGTATCCTGCTCACATCGATATGCCCCTGCCGCCGGTCACAGCCCATGAAAGTCTATAGATACATAGTACCCTATCACACCATAAAACAACTATTTTTCGGCGGTTACTCATAAGGCAGATTACACCGCCTATCGGATGTTACCACCGGAATCAGTCGCAACTGTGAAGCGATCCACACAATGACCGATGGCTCTACACCCGAGCATCATCGTCTTTAATCACATGTGTAATTGCAATATTGTTACTTCACGGGGCCGGCAAATGTGACTGGTCCAGTAAGTCGGAATCGAGCCCTGATCTAAAAGGGATTAAGACTTGAGCCACAACCATTACTGCCCTTTTTCTCCCTCCGTTGACACACTACTGAATAGATTGGCTATCTGATTATCATTGCGTTTCAAAAAATCCGAGGTTAATTTTGGCAATACGAAAGAATGTGTATCAGGATTTATGAGTGATTTGATTTTTGTATGGTGCGACAGTAACTGCTCACCCCCTGAAGTCAGCGAAAATATTTAAAATTTTTCTTGACATGATTTTTTGGTGATTTTTCCCGACATTCAGCATTGCCTTAAAAATCGTCCATGAACACCGCTTAACGCCTTTTGTTGCGACGTTCGCCACGTCATTCTCTGTGAGAATCAAAAAATCCCGATTTGCCCTGCCATGGGACGCTCAGAGGGTCAAAAAAAGCCGTGATATCATGGCGCTATTCAAGCAAAGCGATGGCCTTGGGTATCAATGGCAAGCATTAATAAGGAATCAGTCCGAAGTGAAGTATCCCGAATCAAACTTGATTTCGAGGCGCTGTGCAGTCGGAATTTGGTGTCCGCAGAAGTTAAGCTCTTGATGAGCAGCATGCTCATGGTTATTGATCTGATTCTGGCTGTTTTCCTGGAAAAGCTCACGTCCAAAACAAGCGCCAATTCCAGCATTCCACCCTCCAAATCTGACAAGGACAACAGCGCCCTTTCCCAAGGCTCTCAGGGTAATGGTCCTCCGGAGGAACCTCCGGCACATACGCGCACCCGTGAGACGGTCCAGATTTCCCATGTGTCCTTTTGCGATGCCTGTGGTGAAGATTTGACTCAGGAGCCCTGTGTGGCTCATCAACGGCGTACAACGATCGACATCGTGTTTGAAAAAGTCGTGACGCATGTGGATGCGCAACTCAAGCAGTGCCCCTGTTGCAATAAGCAGGTCATGGGTACGTTTCCAGAGAACATGCCCAGTCCATTGCAGTATGGTCTAGGTCTCAAGGCCTTTGCGATCAACCTGATGCTTGGCCAGATGGTCGCCATTGGGCGTGTGCAAAAACTGATCAATGCGATGATCGGAGAGATGCTGTCCGCCGCCACCCTACTGAAGTTCGTGTGGCGGCTGCATCAGGCACTTGAAGGATGGGAGCAGCAGGCCAAGGCCCAATTGCTGGCGAGTTCCGTGCTTCATGTAGATGAAACATCTTTGCGGGTTGATAAACGCAATTACTGGATTCACGTCTATTCATCGGGGCCCATAACGCTCAAGTTCCTTCATTCCAAACGAGGCAAGGAGGCTATTGAGAAGATCGCCATTATTCCCAACTATGGTGGGACCATCATCCATGATTGTTGGGCTTCCTATCTGTCCTATGGGTATTGCGGACATGGGTTGTGTGGCGCCCATTTGGTGCGGGAGTTACGCTTTATCATCGATGCTCATGACTACCCTTGGGCACGTGCCATGAAGCGTCTCCTGCAGGAAACCTGTGCTAAAGTCTCAGACCGTGCCGAAAAATGCCTGAACGAACGCGAATATACCAACCTGCAAAAGCGCTACCGGAACATCCTGACCCGAGGTGCTAAGCAGATGCCGCCCATCGAACCCCGAACCCCAGGCCAAAGAGGTAAACTCGCTAAATCTGATGCCCACAATCTATGGGAGCGGTTGAAAAAACATGAAAAAGCCGTCCTGCTGTTTGCTGCGAATGCTCAGGTTCCATTCACCAATAATCGGGGTGAGCGGGACTTGAGAATGGCCAAGGTCAAACAAAAAGTCTCAGGCTGTTTTCGAACCGTACAATACGCTGAGGCTTATTGTCGTATCTCAAGTTATCTGCAATCGATGGCGAGCAAAGGGCACAATCCTCTCGTCGCCATCCAAATGGCTCTGTCAGGTGATATCCAGCCATAGGTGGGGGGGGGGGTGAGCAGTTACGTGCGACAATAACAACATCATTTGTTTTGTTGTTATTTTTTGCTTAAAAATCAATATATTATATCATTCTTTTTCAGCATGACAAACTTCATGACCTGAGATTATTAAATCAGCATGGGCAACAGATATATTCTGACACTCCCCATGGCTAAAGCCAAGGGGTTCTCTGTTTATCTTGGGGCATAGGATATTACTCCTACTCAGACCAAGCAGAGAACTTTTGACGCAAACTGCTCCAAGGACTCGACGTTCCTCCCTTTGGCGACCCATTGAGTGTCCCTTTTT
>JAJXWR010000133.1:1799-5187 GCA_021781515.1 Pseudomonadota bacterium | reverse complement strand
ATAGTTCCTGATCACTGAGCAGCCAAGTCACAACATTCACAACCTGTTGTTTTAAAATCAATATCTTTTTTTCCTGGCTGACAGATAAGCCCTGTGAATTTTCTAGTCGCTGGGTTGTCAGTAATTCATGCGCCAAGGCCTGCATCATACGCACTATACGCCGCTGTTCCCTGTCCCATACTGCCACACCAGTAATCCAGTGTGATTCCCGTAGCGAATCCATAGGTACCCCCAAAAAAATTGCAGCAACCACAGCCGGTTGCTCAAGAAAAGACACTGACACTCACTGTTGAATATCCCTACACCACGGCGAAGACCGCAAAAATCATTCCTGCTGCAAGGAAAAATTCTCCAGTAGCGCCTGCCGCATATCTTCCCTTTGTATGAAACGGCATTTTTGTACGTACTTGAATTATACTTGAATTACACTTGATTGTTATTACAAAATAAATACGTAAACTGCATTCGTTCACCCCATGGCTAAAGCTAGGAGCTTGCGCTCACACTTTGGTCATAATCTGCCAAGGCGCAGATGCAGTGCCCAAGTCACCGGCTGTGGGGTACTGGCATTGCCCCAGGCACAAGCCAGATCGTCAGCAAAGGCCTGAAATAACTCGGCCTTGCCGGCGGCGAAGGCAAGGCGTAGCGCTGACCATGTCTGGAGATAGCCCATAAATTCTTCGAGGGTCCAGTGCAAGCGGATTTCCATTGGGGGGGGCAGGCAGTTCCGCAAAGGGAAAATCCAGGGTCTGGTAACCGCTCTCTACCCACTGACGTTCAGGTGGCCAATAGGGGGCGATTTCTTTTTGACAGAACTGACCGAAACGTTCACTCGCTGAAGCGCTAAGTTTCGGTGTCCCATAGCTGATCAGTGCCACTATCCCATCAGGGGCACCAATGCGCTGTACTTCATTATAAAATGCCGGTAAATCAAACCAGTGCGCAGCCTGAGCGGCAGTTATCAGGTTGATACGCTGCGCAGCAACAGGCAGTTGTTCGGCTGCCGCCTGTAAATAGCAGATTTTTGGGTGTGGGGTTGCATAGGCCAGCTGATCTGCACTGGGATCGATGCCGATGACCACTGCCACATCCTGCATCCAGTGCACTCGTCTTATCCGGAGTGACTTCCGCCAGAATGTCAGTCAGTTGCTCCGGGTATTCCGGTCGAAAACGGGCATAGGTTTGCTCTCCTTGATCAAACCAGTTTTTTTTCATCCAGGTGGCAGTAACCCTTTATTGTTCATCGAATGTTGTCTATTACATGGTGCACAGTCTGCTGGTTCTGATGCAAATTAGTGCACTTTCAGCATTAAGTATATTTGACATGTTTTAAAAAAAACAATGAATTCATGGAATTACTTACAAAATGAAATAATGGCACTCTTTGTGCTTAGTAAAAGATGGGCAGAAAGCTTTTTATCAGGAGCGATAATATGTTGAAACTGATTGCGGTGATTGGAGTGTTATTATCCCTGAGTATGTTCTGGATGGTTTCAGCGAATTATAAAGCGCAGGAGGAAAGGGAAGATACGGAAGATATGCGGCAGGCGTTACTGGAGGATTTTTCCTTGCAGCAGGAATGATTTTTGCGGCCTTAGCCGTGGTACAGGAATATTCAACAGCGAGTTTCTTTTCTTGAGCAACCGGCTATGGTTGCTGCAATTTTCTCGGGGGTACCTATGAATTCGCTACGGGAATCACACTGGATTACTGGGGTAGCAGTATGGGACAGGGAACAGCGGCGTATAGTGCGTATGATGCAGGCCTTGGCGCATGAATTACTGACAACCCAGCGACTAGAAAATTCACAGGGCTTATCTGTCAGCCAAGAAAAAAAGATATTGATTTTAAAACAACAGGTTGTGAATGTTGTGACTTGGCTGCTCAGTGATCAGGAACTATTGATGGAAAACTGCTGGAGTGATAAAAGCAGCTGGCGCATGCTGCATCTGCGCCAGCACCGCAATTTTAGCACCTGGCTGGAAAACCTGACGGCACATACCCCGGCCGCAGAAGTTCAGCACTACGGGCGCTGGTGGTTACTGTCACATGTGGCACATGCCGATCAGCAATTAGCCACTGACTTAAAACTGGCGGCCTGAGGGTGCCAGTCAGGTGCTGGCGGTTTAGTGAAAGCCGAGCCAGAGTTGTACAGCACCTGCCACAAACCCCATGACCGCTCCCATGGTGATCAGTATCCATTCATCTTCCTGAAAAGCTGGACGCAGCAAGCCCTGAAACTCTTTGCTGGTCATTTGTTGCATTCTGCTACTCAGGCTTTGCTTAAGCAACAGACCGTGGGTGCGGTTGAGTTCGGGGTCTGATAAAGGGCGCAATGAGGCTTCCACCACACTGTCAACCAGATTGAGTTTCAGATCAGCGTAGGCACGCGGGCCCATCGTCAGCCAGGCGGCACCGCGCACCGCAATGCTTTCCAGCAGTGGCTTGATATGACGCTGAATCAGGGAACGGGTACGTTCCTGACGTGGGCCATAAAACATTTCGTACATGAAATTGTGGATATTCAGCACTTCCCTGGCCGTCATTTCGCCGAACATTTCCGAAACTTCCACTTGTCTTCGCAAAAATAGCCCCTGAAACGTCACTGAGAATTTTCCAATTCCAATGCGTAGCGGTTGTACAGGTTCAAACACCAAGGTCAGGGCAATCCAGTTGGTCAGATAGCCCAGCGCTGCCCCGTATACGGGGAGTCCAAGGCCGTAGGGCAGCACAATCCACAGACCCATTTGCACAAATCCAAGAATCAGGCCAATCCAGAAACTGGAATTAATAATGAACTGGATTTCTTTGTTACCCACTTCCTGAAACATGGAAACGACCAGTTGTTTGTCTTCCGTCATACGACGAACCACCATTTCCCGCAGATCAATATATTCACTGACATGTTCTTCCAGATCTTTAAGAATATTGGCAGAGACTTCAGTCGCATGTTTTTTCAGGGCACGAATGACAATCTGCCTAGCTTCCCTAGGTAGGTTTTCCCAGAGTACACGTCCATGCTGCTGCATGACGTCATCGGTAATTTCTTCAGCATTTTCAATGACATATTTTGAAATTTCCCGGGCCACTTCTTCTGGCTGACATTCACGGAAAAAAGTTTCTACCGAACCGAGCTTTTCCAGCGCATTATCTACAATTATCCCGGCCATTCGTCCGGCCTTGCGTGGAATGATCCCTTGCCAGCCTAAATATAAAGGCCGGTAACCGACAAATTCCAGGGGAAGGAATACCATTTTCATGGCTAGCCAGACGTGCACCCATGTGACAATGGCAGCCACCACCGGAATACTGACAATACCCCAAAAATCAGGTTGCTGGAGAAAATGTTGCCAAAAGGTAATATGCATTTGCTATCCTTGCCAGATTG
>JAJXWR010000133.1:0-1789 GCA_021781515.1 Pseudomonadota bacterium | reverse complement strand
CCACACGAATCAGGTAATTACACAACTTCTTTAATTTCAAGTGGTTTATTTTGCTCATGGTGAACATAGTGATTGATTCAGCGCAGGATTCTCCGAAACATTTTTGTCTGGATGCACAAGGATTGAACTGTCCCGAGCCTGTTATGCTGCTGCATAAAAAAATCCGGGAAATGGGTACGGGCGATACCCTGGAAGTATGGACTACTGATCCATCGACGCAAAGAGATATCCCAAAATTTTGTAGTTTTTTGGGACACACTCTCCTTGAACAGACTGAAAAACCAGACCGCTATTTTTTTTTATTGCGCAAAGGCACATGAACCAAGGATCGCCTGATGCAAATGCCCCTCAGGCGATCCTCTCAGGCTACAATCTTCTGCAGACCGATTAATCAATCAACGTATACATCGCTGTTAAAGTGTCAGGGTCGCGTTGTTTGATCTTGTTGGCGATACGGTGTTGAAAGAAGTATTTGAATTCGGGGTTGCTGTCCGCCGGGTAGAGGCAGTTGTCGCCGGGGAGAACCGGGGTTGATTGCAACCGACTCTGATCCACCAGCATGCCTTGAATCAGGCCATTGGCCAGCAGTCGCCAACTGACGACTTCTGTCAGCAGAAATGAACGAAAACCATTGTGGGTCAATACTGCATGGGTGCCCAAAGTATCCGGGAGCTCCTGAATAATATCAGTCTGATGGTTGCCTTCATAACAAAAATACTCACAAGAAGCATTTAATTCAATGATCTTGTGCCGTGGGGCATCGATAAAGACCCGGTCAATCCCCGGATCATGATACCCCTGCCAGTGGCCATTCAGTGGATCCCGTAACGAGGGGCAGTCGATCAGGCCTTTCAGCCAAGGCACCAGGCCGGCCACCGTTCCATCGTCGTACAGGCCCCAGAAGAGAATCTTCAGACTAAACATCCGTTCATTGGATGTATCGTTACTGTAGAGCATTTCCAGATTGTCTAGTTCTGGAGCCAGTCGGATCAGCCGCGGATGCTTACGTTCACGGTAATCATGCAGCGAGATGATATTATCAGGTACAGACTCAGTGAAAGGGCGGTCGGTGCTCATGGCAGTAAAACTCTCTAGGTTCTATAGCCTTGTTATCGGATAACCCGTGAATATCTTTAATACATTTTGATCGGCAATTAACAACTCGGACAGACATTTTTACTGACACTCCCCATGACTAAAGCCAAGGGGTTCTCTGTTTATCTTGGGGCATAGGATATTACTCCTACTCAGACCAAGCAGAGAACTTTTGACGCAAACTGTTCCAACTGACATGGTAAGCGTCCGGTGAACGACGACACGTCAGGATTTTGTAGGTCAGTCAGGAAAGAATAGGTGCAAAGGACGATTGATTCCTTTGAAACGAGGACGACCTCGATGATCTCACAGATATTCTTGACAGGAGTTGAAAACACGAGTTCCTGTTTTCAGTCCCTGGCTTCTGAGCAATATGGGAACCTATCCGATCTTGAAATCCCGCTGCATTCTTATGCTCAATAGCGATATGTTGAAAATTGGCATCACTAAACCGATGTGCCACCAGTACCGCATTAAATGCGTCCAATCGGGCTTTATGTGCAGCACGTTGTTGATCAGTCGCTTGTGATCCAGTGGCTCCACGAGGCATCTTTCTTGCGGCATCCCATGCCGGATCATTCCTGATTGCATCGACAATACCCAGCGGGCGCTTCTTGCCATTGCTTTTAGGGATGTATATGCGACGTAGCGGTTGAGGACGATAACCATGCTGCCTCAACGACACAACACCCTT
>JAJXWR010000039.1 GCA_021781515.1 Pseudomonadota bacterium | reverse complement strand
ATACTTCATACCCATCCATCTCAGGCATCATAATATCCAGTAAAATCAGATCCGGGACAACCTCTGCCGCCGCCAGCATCAGCGCCTTAGCTCCCGAACTGGCCACACGCACCCGGTATCGGTCACGCAACAGCGTGGCCATCAGCATGAGATTTTCTGGAGTATCATCCACCACTAGAATCATTGGCTTTTCATCTGCGGATAAATTCATTCAACTCTCCCTCCCCGCCTGCACTTGGAACCATGTTCTGGATAATCCAGGATGCCGAGGAACTATTGCCCGTTGATTCGCAACAATAGTCCTTAAATCACGGCCGATCAGAACGTTCTCAGGCCTATTCACGTTTATTTTAGGTGGATAACCTGAGTCCGCCAATGCAAAATAATGAAATCCACATTATCAATAGGGATTTCAGATTCGAACGTATTGAATGGAGTAGCAAATAATGCTGTGCAGATCGGCGCAATCCAATAGCATCCCCCCCTTCTTTCAGATGGAAGGAAGGGGATGCAATGAGGCAGGGGATGGAGGCCGGAGGCTAGTTGACGCAACCGCCCCGAGGTTCAGCCCGCCAGGTTCTGGTTCACAAAATCCCAATTGACCAAGTGATTGAGGAAAGTAGCGATATAATCCGGGCGACGGTTGCGAAAATCCACGTAATACGCATGTTCCCATACATCAATCGTCAACAGCGCTTTTTGCCCATGAATCATCGGCAAATCTGCATTACTGGTTTTAGTGATTTCCAGTTTACCCTGGGCATTTTGCACCAGCCAGGCCCACCCAGAACCAAACTGGGTCGTCGCTGCCTGCTTGAACGCCTCAGTGAATGCCGCCACACTGCCAAAATCCTGTTGAATACGTGCTGCAATGGCTCCGCCTGGTTCACCACCTCCTCCGGGTTTCATGCAGTTCCAGTAAAAGCTATGATTCCACACTTGAGCGGCATTATTAAACACGGCCGCCCGTGCGGCATCCCCGGCCACCGCACGAATGACTTCTTCCAGTGATGCCGTTGCCAGTTCAGTATTTTGTGTCAGGTTATTCAGGTTAACAACATAGGCGTTATGATGTTTACCGTGGTGATATTCTAAGGTTTCAGCCGAAATATGCGGTTGTAACGCCTCTTTGGCGTAGGGTAAAGCGGGCAGTTCAAAAGCCATAGAAACAACTCCTGTAGGTATCCGGTCGAAGGCAGCATAGGTCACAAATCCCCCAGACTGCCAGATTTCAGCATTCCTGAAGCGATCATGCCTGAAGCGATTATGCACCGGAATTTTTCAATTGAGAAGAGATCTCAATTAATAAGCCGCCTCAGCAACTTCGTGACGCTTTAGCCCGGGCATGCCCGGGTCAGGGACTCAAAAAAATGGATTGGCAAGAAATTTCCAGATTGCCCGATCACTCATCCAGATCAAAATCATAATCGCGCAAATTACGTTGCAGGCGTCTTTCCTCCAGGCGATCGTCAATAATACGCCGTTTAGTATGCGAACTGCGAATCGAACTGACTTTATTCAGTTCATCATGATCAAATTCCCCAGCGGACTCCTCATCAAGGAACGAGTCTTCCATAACAAAATTATCTGCTTTGCCACTAGACATGATATACTCCCGCACTGCCAAGCGGCGTATATACATCATTCATTTTTTTTTCGCAAGCTATTTTACATTCTGTTGCATTAATACTGAACATTCACTACACAGTATAAAAAACAGACTGTTTAGTGTCGGCACTTGCAGGCGGTTTTTACCCTTTTCTGCGGCCTCTTTCAAGGCAGAACAAGGAAAAATCCTGCACCAAAAAATTCAGAACATCTGGTATAAATCTGTTATTATTTCGGCGATCCTCTGTGCAGCCTGCCCTGCACGCTAAACTTTTTTGTTTCAGGCTATTTTCAGGGTTACTATGGAACAGTCTATGCGTACGCACTTCGGTGGTGAACTCCACAACGACCACATCGGTCAATCCGTCAATCTTTGTGGTTGGGTGCACCGTCGCCGCGATCATGGGGGGGTGATTTTCCTGGATTTGCGTGACCGTGGCGGTCTGGTTCAGGTCGTGGTTGATCCGGATACGCCGGCCGCTTTTGCCGAGGCGGATCGTTGCCGCACAGAATATGTGCTCCAGGTGGAAGGTTTGGTACGGCAGCGTTATGCGGGCACTGAAAATCCCTCCATGCCGACCGGCACCATTGAAGTACTGGCCAAAAAACTGACGATATTCTCTACTTCGGAAACCCCGCCCTTTCCCTTAAATGATGATTTTGTGCAGGTCAGTGAAGAAGTACGCCTGAAATACCGTTTTCTGGATCTGCGTCGGCCAGAAATGCTGCAACGGTTCCGTTTTCGCTCCAAAGTGACCTCCATGATTCGCAACTATCTGGACCGCAACGGGTTTCTCGATGTCGAAACCCCGGTACTCACCCGGGCCACCCCAGAAGGAGCGCGCGACTATCTGCTGCCCTCCAGAACCCATCAAGGCTCATTTTTTGCCTTGCCCCAGTCACCGCAACTCTTTAAACAACTGCTCATGGTGGCGGGTTTTGACCGTTATTACCAGATTGCCAAATGCTTCAGGGATGAGGATCTGCGTGCTGACCGGCAACCGGAATTTACCCAGATTGATATTGAAACCTCATTTCTTGATGATAATGAGATTATGAATCTGGCCGAAGGGATGATTTGTGAACTATTTTCCCAATTGCTTGACACGCAGTTTTCACCGTTTCTGCGTATGACCTATGATGAAGCCATGCGCCGCTTTGGTTCGGACAAACCCGATCTGCGAATTCCTCTGGAACTGGTCGATATTGCTGATCTGGTGCGTGATGTCAGTTTCAAGGTGTTTTCCGGACCGGCCGCTGATCCCAGGGGTCGGGTTGTTGCCTTGCGGGTTCCTCAGGGCTCTGAAAAACTGACACGTGGCCAGATTGATGAATATACACGTTTTGTAGGCATTTATGGTGCCCGTGGACTGGCGTATATCAAGGTGAATGACCTGGCGGCGGGCATTGAAGGCTTGCAATCCCCCATTGTCAAACATATGGAACCGGTGGCTCTGCAGGTGCTGGAGCGGGTGGGTGCCTGCAACGGCGATCTGGTGTTCTTTGGTGCAGACCGGGCCAAGGTGGTCAATGATGCCATGGGGGCATTACGTATTCGCCTGGGACATGACCTGAAACTGCTGACTACGCAATGGGCACCGCTGTGGGTGGTTGATTTCCCGATGTTCGAAGAAACAGAACACGGTCAATGGACATCCTGCCACCATCCGTTCACCATGCCTCGTTGTGAAGTAGCGATGCTGGCGCAGGATCCGGGATCAGCGAAATCAGTGGCTTACGACATGGTTCTCAATGGCACAGAAATTGGTGGCGGTTCGCTGCGTATCCATGACCCACAGATGCAGACGGCGGTGTTTCATGCCTTGGGCATCAACGATACGGAAGCTCGCGAAAAATTCGGCTTTTTGCTGGATGCACTGCGTTATGGAGCCCCACCGCATGGCGGTCTGGCTTTTGGTCTGGATCGGCTGATCATGCTAATGACGGGCTCGGCATCCATTCGTGATGTCATTGCTTTTCCAAAAACCAAGACCGCTGAATGCCTGATGACGCAGGCCCCTGCCCCTGTGGATGCCCGGCAATTGCGGGAATTGGGTATCAGAATGCGCGAACCACGGGAGTAACACATGGCTGGACATTCCAAATGGGCCAATATAAAACACCGTAAGGCCCGGCAAGATGCGGTCAAAGGCAAGGTATTTACAAAATTCATCCGAGAAATTACGGTGGCGGCGCGCCTTGGCGGACCGATTGAAGCTGAAAACCCGCGTTTGCGTGCCATTGTCTCTAAAGCGCTAGGGGCTAATATGAGCCGGGACGTGGTGAATCGTGCCATTGCCCGGGGCAGTAATAGTGATGACGGTAAGGATTTGCATGAAATCACCTATGAAGGTTATGGGGTACAAGGAGTGGCGGTACTCGTTGAATGCATGACCGATAATGTCAACCGCACCGTTGCCGAAGTTCGGCATGCCTTTGCCAAAACCGGTGGAAATCTGGGGACCAACGGCTCCGTTTCTTACCTGTTTAACCAACGTGGAGAAATTGAGGTGCTGCGCACGGCATTGCCTGAAGAGTCCTTGATGGAACTGGCGCTGGAATCCGGGGCCGATGATGTCATTATTGATGAGGACTGTTACACCCTGATCTGTGCAGTTGCGCAGTTTGGTGCGGTAATGGATGCGCTCAGCCAACGGCGCCTGCGAACGGAACGTGCGGAAATCACCCGGCATGCCAGCACCCAGACCGACATTACCGAGGTGGAACAGGCGGAAAAAATAATCAGGCTGATCGATATGCTGGAAGATCTGGATGACGTACAAAACGTCTATTCCAATGCCAGTTTCAGTGACGCCATCATGGAACAACTGAACCACTAATGGAATCTGCGCGGATTATAGGTATTGACCCAGGATCCAGGACTACCGGTTATGGAATCATTGCCGTGGAGTCCGGAAAAATCACTTATGTCAGTGCCGGTGCGATCCATACCGGCAATGGCAGTATACCTGAACGTATGCACGTGATTTTCAGTCAGCTGTGCGCTATCATCCGCCAGTTTCAGCCGACACAGTCGGCTATTGAACAGGTATTTATGGCGCGCAATCCGGATTCAGCCCTGAAGCTCGGTCAAGCCCGGGGTGCAGCCCTGGTCGCCCTGACTGACGCCGGGCTGCCAGTGGCAGAATATGCGGCGCGTCAGGTCAAGCAAGCGACTGTGGGATTGGGCCAGGCTGAAAAAAATCAGGTTCAGTTTATGATCTGCCATTTACTGCACCTTGAAGTGACACCCCAGGCCGATGCCGCTGACGCCTTGGCCGTTGCCGTATGCCATGCCCATAGCCAAACTGGCTTTCTGCGTCTGGCCGCTGGCCGTTATCAGGCAGGTGCCCGATGATTGGCCGAATTCATGGCGTATTGCTGGAAACCCTCTGTGCATCGGGTCAGATTCTGGTCGATGTTCAAGGGGTGGGCTACGAGCTGGAAGTGCCGCTTTGTACCATGGAACAGTTGCCCGCTCCCGGGCAAAGCGTCATGTTGCATACGCATCTGATTATCCGTGAAGAGGCGCATACCCTGTATGGCTTTCACGCAAAAACTGAACGGGCTTTTTTTCGGGAACTGTTGCGAATTTCTGGCGTCGGCCCGAAACTGGCATTAGCCTTACTGTCCGGGATGGAACCTGAACGACTCTGTAATGCCATACGCCAAAATAACATCAGCACCCTGACACAAATTTCCGGAGTTGGCAAAAAAACAGCAGAACGCTTGGTCGTTGAACTAAAAGACCGTCTAGACCGGATTTTTCCGGTAGCGGACTCCTCAGGTGCTGCTATATCCAGCGCCATACAAGCCTCATTGCCCTTGCAAGAAGCACAAGAGGCATTGATAGCACTGGGGTATAAACCGGCTGATGCACTGCGCACCCTGCGTGACCTGCATTCAGACAGTACTGATGTACCGACATTGATTCGTCAGGCGCTGCGCCGCATGATAGCGAGTTCTTCATGAACATGAACGTGGACAACGAACGGCTGGTGGATCCGCTCAGGCAGGGCAGTGAAGAATCCATTGACCGGGCCATCCGCCCACAGCGTCTGCAAGATTATGTAGGCCAGCCCGATGTGCGCCAACAAATGGAAATATTTATTGAGGCCGCCCGTCGACGTCAGGAAGCCCTCGACCATACCTTGATTTTTGGCCCCCCTGGTCTCGGAAAAACCACGTTGGCGCACATCATTGCCCGAGAGATGGGCGGCGAACTGCGCTCAACCTCCGGACCGGTGCTGGAAAAAGCCGGGGATCTGGCGGCACTGCTCACCCACCTCGAAGCCCATGACGTCCTGTTTATCGATGAAATCCATCGGCTCTCCCCGGCTGTGGAAGAAATTCTGTACCCGGCCATGGAAGATTATCAACTGGATATTGTGATCGGCGAAGGCCCGGCAGCACGTTCCATCAAACTGGACCTTCCGGCTTTTACCCTGGTGGGGGCCACTACCCGGGCAGGACTATTGACCTCGCCCCTGCGGGATCGTTTTGGTATCACGCAACGCCTGGAATTTTATTCTATCGCTGATCTGACCTTCATTGTGCTACGTTCAGCCGGGCTCAGCAAACTCCACCTGGATCCACAAGGCGCTGAAGAAATTGCCCGGCGTTCCCGTGGCACGCCGCGTATCGCCAATCGTCTGCTGCGCCGGGTACGCGATTTCGCAGAAGTGAAGAATCAGGGAATCATTGATCTGGCAACGGCTAAAAAAGCCTTGGATATGCTCCGGGTGGATCACAGCGGTCTGGATTTCATGGATCGGCGTTATCTTAATTTATTGCTGGAAACTTATCAGGGCGGTCCGGTTGGGGTAGAATCCCTGGCAGCGGCGTTATCTGAGGATACAGGTACGCTGGAAGACATGATTGAGCCCTATCTGATTCAACAGGGCTTGGTACTGCGTACTGCACGCGGGCGCATGGCCAGCCCGGCGAGTTATGCCCTCTTTGGGCTGTCGCCACCGGAACTGCGCTGATACAGGATGCACTGATACAGGAATGGCGTCATGCACGGGTAGGCGTTGGAAAGCAAATGATCAAGAACTTAATGCTCTGTTTTTAGGATAAAAAGTACCATGTTTTTCTGGCCCCTTCGGGTATATCTCGAAGACACTGACGCAGGCGGGATTGTATTTTACGCCAATTATCTTAAATTCATGGAACGGGCACGTACAGAGTGGTTGTTACAGGCAGGTGTCAGCCTGCAACAACTGGCTGACGACTCCGTTCAGTGCGTGGTACGATCGTTGCAAATCGACTATCAGCAACCGGCGCAACTTGGGCAACAATTACAGGTGGGTACGGCCGTTAAAGAGATTCGCCGTGCCTCGTGGACACTGCATCAGGACGTTCGGCGAAACTCCACGCTGATCTGTGAGGCGACGGTGCGCCTCGCCTGTGTGCATGCCTCCAGCCTTAAACCCCTTCCCCTCCCCTTGGTATTATTAAACGTTCTGCAAAAGGAAATATGCTGATTCATGATTACTCAAGAATTATCCATCTGGAATCTGGTCATCAATGCTTCGGTTATCGTGCAAGGCATCCTGGTGCTGTTGCTCGGGGCTTCCGTGCTCAGTTGGACGGTTATTTTCAGTCGGCGTCTGGCCTTGGGCCGCGCCAAACGTCTGGCGCAACACTTTGAGAATGAATTCTGGAATAGTGGCCAGTTACAAAGTTTGTATAGCCGGGTACAGAAATCACCGGATCCACAATCGGGACTGGAAAACATGTTCCGTGCCGGACTCAAGGAGTTTTCCCGGCTGCGTGAAAAAAATCTGGAACCGGATACCATCATGCAGGGGGTACAACGATCTTTGCGAGTGCAGTTGTCACGTGAACAAAATGCGCTGGAGCAGCATTTGACCCTGCTCGCCAGCATCGGATCCACCAGCCCCTACGTGGGTCTGTTTGGCACCGTATGGGGAATAATGAACGCCTTTCTGGGCCTGGCCAATGTGCATCAGGCAACGTTGGCCACGGTGGCCCCTGGTATTGCTGAAGCCCTGATTACCACGGCCATGGGGCTGTTTGCCGCTATTCCTGCGGTACTGGCCTATAACAGCTTTACCGCTGCCTCCGATCAGATTCTCGGGAATTATGAAACATTTGCCGATGAACTGTCTGGAATATTGCATCGCGAAGTACATACAGGACACCATTAACCATGGAAGGGATTCAGCGACGCAAACGTAAACGTCCCATGGCCGAAATGAATGTAGTGCCGTATATTGATGTCATGCTGGTATTGTTGGTGATCTTTATGGTGACTGCCCCGATGCTGACCCAGGGCTTAAAGGTGGACCTGCCGGTGGCAGCAACAGATCCCATGACCCTGAAGCAGAATCCACCCATCATTATTACCTTGCAGGCCAATGGACATCTGTGGCTGCGCATCGGTGAAGGCAAAGAGGAACGCATTCAGAACGATGCCTTGGTGGCGCGTTTACAGGTCGCCAAGGCTGACAGCGACAGTACGCAAATACTCATCAATGGTGACCGGCAGATTGCCTACGGTAAAGTCGTGCACCTGATGTCCGCTTTGCAGCAGGCGGGAATTCATGACGTTGGCTTGTTAACAGAAATTGAGGATACCCGTAAGGAATGATGCAGTTACAGACGGATGAACGGCTACTGCAAAGTCTGTTGCTGGCCTTGCTGCTGCATGTCGGAATTTTGTTGCTGATTACCACGGGGATCGCACTCAGCCCGCTCAGCCTCGCCCCGGAAATGCCGCATTTTCAGGGCGTGGCCATTATGAAAGCGCATGCCGTCACTCCGCCGCCACCCCATCACCCAGCAATGCCTCCGGCCGTAGTAAAGGCAACGCCACCGGCTCCGGCACCGGTTCACGGGGCTACAGGCCTGGTCAAAGCGACTGCCCAGCCCCTGCACCCGAAGCATCGCGCCGAGTTGCAAGCGGCGGAGATTCAGGCACCGCACAGCCCGGACAAAGTCCCAGCGGTAAAAAAACCAGTGCAAGCCGTTGCCCGACCCAAAACCCGACCCGAACCCCACATTGATCAAAAGCAGGCGGACGACGAACTCAATGCCATTGCCCAGGAAGCGCATCAACTCGACGCTGAAAAAGCCGCAGAACAGAAAATAGCCGCCGAGGATGCCGCCGAACGGGCCGCTGCAGACAAACTGGCCCGACAGCAACAAAGTCAACAACAGGCGAAAATGCTCGATACCTACCGTCGGCGCATTACCGAAGCGATCCGGCAACACTGGATCCAGCCGTTGTGCGCTGAATCTGCCATGTTTGTGGTCATGACCTTGCAACTGCTTCCGGACGGCAGCGTCGCTGGAGTAACCATGAATCAGCCCAATGCCTGCCTCAACCTGTCAGTACGCAACGCCATAGACCAGGTGGGCAGTCTCCCTGTTCCTGAAGATCCATCATTATTCGAGCACTATTTCCGGACACTTAAACTGCGCTTTCGTCCCTTGGACAACTAATTTAATTGCTGACCACAGCGAGTGGCTGCTTTAGCAGTACTCCAGGCCGGTGATTAGTGTTATTTGCAAAATACAACCAACCCGGATTCATTAAACGACCGGCCGTATCATGAATTCATATTTTTCACAAGTTTTTTTAAGCTGAAATTATTTTTTTTTACACAAAATGTGAAACATGTTTTAAAATTAGCATTAACAAGCAAACAGCAATAGACAATTAGCAAATAAGTTGCATAATACACTCGACTTTTGGTCAGACAATGAGACAGATGTTCCTTCACAGACTTTTTTGCGCCCTGTTTTTCCGGCGATCGTGTGGTTTACTGTGTATATTATTGCCAGGTATCGTCTGCGGTACGGCACAAGCTGATTTTGTCCTGGATATTGTTGGCGGCGCAGACAATGCCACGCCCATTGCCGTGGTCCCCTTCGGCGGGCCAGCGCTGAACGAGAATATCGGCGTGATCATTAACAATGATCTGCACAACAGCGGCGTATTCAACACCGTCGATCCGTCGCTATTTCCAGCGCACCCGACGTCTTCGACCGGGCTGTTTTTTCATGACTGGCAACACGTGGGCAGCGACTACATGGTGGTGGGCAACACCACCTTGAATACAGCACTGGGTCTTTACAGTACTCATTATGAATTGCTGAGCATTTCTGCCGAACGTCGCATCATGGGAGAAACACTGACCTATGCCGCCCGTCAATGGCGAGATGCAGCACATCAGATTGCGGATCACCTGTATTTCAAGATTACTGGCATCCGTGGGGCTTTTGCCACCCGTATTCTTTACGTGGAAAAAACTGCGGATGCGAGTCATCATTCGCATTTTTATCTGATGATTGCTGATAGCGACGGGCACAATGCACAAACATTACTGGATTCCACCAAACCCATTATGTCGCCGGCCTGGTCACCGGATGCAGAAAAAGTGGCCTATGTCTCTTTTGAAAACGGCAAATCCGAAGTTTTTATCCAGGATCTATTTAGTAAAAAACGCTGGAAAGTCGCTGGTTTCCCAGGAATAAACAGTGCACCTGCCTGGTCACCTGACGGAAAATCGCTGGCATTAACCTTGTCCAAAGACGGTAATCCAGAAATTTACCGACTGAATCTGGTCAGCTTCTCCCTTGAACAATTGACCAATGACCCTTCAATTAACACGGAAGCCTGCTGGTTCCCGGATGGCCGATCCCTGGCTTATACCTCGGATCGCAGTGGACATCCCCAGATCTACCGCCTGGATTTAGTCAACAAAACGACTGAACGACTGACTTTTGACGGTAACTATAATGCGCGTTGCACGATCAGCCCGGATGGAAAGAAAATGGGTGTGGTTCATCGTGAACGTGAACAAGTGTTCCAGATTGCTGTTCAGGATCTGGCAACGGGCGCCATGACGGTGCTGACTCAATCCCCCATGGATGAGTCGCCCAGTTTTGCGCCTAACGGTAATATGCTGATCTATGCGACGCAGTATCAGAATCATGATATAATGGCGCACGTTTCTCCTGACGGGCGAATTAAGGTACTACTGCCCGAGCAACACGGAGAAATCAGTGCCCCAGCCTGGTCACCGTTTTTACACTGAACAATTTTTACACTGTTGTGATTTTGTGAGTTACCGATGTGTTTGTCCAGCCCTGTGAGGAAAATGTTATGTCGTTAAAAAAAATGATGATTGCGATTGCTGTAGCCAGTATGGTACTTGCCGGTTGTGCCAGCCATAAAGCCAAACCTGCGGCTCAGCCTACTGTAGCTCCAGCGGCTCAGGCCGCACCTGCACCCGCGCCCGCACCCGCCGCTCCTGAACCTGCTACCAGTGCAGCCACCCCAGCCGCTGCGGTAAATACTCAGGCTGATGCCGCCGCTGCCGCCGCTGAGGCCGCCAAAAAACAGCTGGAAGCTGAGCTGAGTGCACGTAGCGTGCATTTTGACTTTGATTCTGCTGATCTGCAACAAAATGATATGACTCTGTTGAAGGCACATGCGAAGTACATTAGCGCCAATACGGCAGCCAAAGTTCAGCTGGAAGGCAATTGCGACGAACGTGGCACTGCAGAATACAATCTGGCCTTGGGTGAACGTCGTGCTAAATCAGTCGCCGCTTT
The DNA here is from genome assembly GCA_021781515.1 of Pseudomonadota bacterium. Classification (GTDB taxonomy): domain Bacteria; phylum Pseudomonadota; class Gammaproteobacteria; order Pseudomonadales; family Moraxellaceae; genus JAJXWR01. Next base: position 13,600 of record JAJXWR010000039.1, on the reverse strand, counting down.
CCTGGAAAACGAAGGTGTCAAAAAAGCCCAGATCAAAACGGTCAGTTATGGCAAAGAAAAGCCGGTGGATGCCGGGCATGACGAGTCCGCCTGGGCCAAGAACCGTCGTGTAGACATCAACTACACCGCCAATCAGCCCTGATGCGCCGCTTCAACCATTAATGGCTGATTGCTGAACTGGTGGACTGTAGCACCCGAAGACCCGGACTGCCGGGTCTTCGCTTTTCACTGAACTGTCATGTGGGGAATGTCACTATGCATCGTCCGGACTTGCGTCGTCTGTTGACTGCTGTCGGGTTTATACTGTCATTTGCGCTACCATTGCACAGCCGTGCAGATGTCACTGTAGAGGACTTACCGCTGGATCCTGCCCCAGCCGTTACATCGGCCTCTGCGCCAGACTCCACGGACGCAGCTTCAGTCCCCGCACCGACACCCGCTCCACAATCAAATAGCCTGGATGAAAAAACCTGGATCCGTCTGCAAACCATGGATAACGAGAACCGGCAACTGCGTGGTCAACTCGAAGAACAGGCGCATGAAATCCAGTTGCTGAAGCAGCAGATCAAGCTGCAATACACGAACATGGATCAACGACTGTCCACCATGGAAAGTACAGTCACACGCCTCAGTACCACAGGCAACCCGGCGACGTCAGCGGCCAGTGCGGAAACCGCACCCGGCGCCGCCCCCCCGGACGCCACCACGGTGGATATGGAAAAACAAGCCTACTTGGCGGCCTATCAGGTCTACCGTGATAAAGGCCCGGATGTTGCTATTCCCGGGATGCTGGAATTTGTGCATCAGTACCCGAAAAGTGTGTTTCTGCCGCATGCAGAATACTGGCTCGGCGAATTTTACCTGAATAAACAGATTCCAGACCTGAAAAAAGCCGCTGGATATTTTGAAACGGTAGTCACACAATATCCAAAACACGCCAAGGCCCCGGCAGCGCTGTATAACCTGGCAATGATTGATGCCAGTATCAAAAAGAAGGCGCTGGCCATTGCCACCTTGCACAAACTGATTAGTGCTTATCCGGACTGTGCTCAGGTGAAGCTGGCCCAAGAGTGGCTCAGTAAGCAGTCGAACAAGAAGAAAACTCCGAAAATGTCTCCCGACGACGAAGCTTTTCTGAAAAAAGTACAAACTGCACTGGATCAGTTTAATTAACATGGTTAATTGTTGATGCTACGTGTCCACGAAATATTTTATTCCCTGCAGGGAGAAGCTCGCAGTAGTGGTCGGCCCAGCGTATTTATCCGTTTGACCGGTTGCCCGTTGCGCTGTCACTGGTGCGATACAGCCTATGCCTTTAGTGGCGGTCAACTGTGGTCTATCGAGGCTATTTTAGAAAAAGCAGCCTCCTATTCAACTCGTTGGGTCTGTGTCACTGGCGGTGAACCGCTAGCGCAGCCCGAGTGCAGGCCGCTCTTGTGCCACCTGCTGGATGCCGGCTACGAAGTCAGCCTGGAAACCAGTGGTGCCCTGGCTATTCAGGGGCTGGATCCACGCCTGAGCATTGTCATGGATCTTAAGGCCCCCGATTCTGGAGAAGCATCGCGCAATCTGCTAACCAATGTGGCGCACCTTAAACCAACGGATCAGATCAAAATCGTTATTGCCTCGCGTGCGGATTTTGATTGGGCCTGTCAGCAGGCGGACACCCTGGATTTATTTAAGCGTGTCGATGAAGTATTGATTTCACCGGTGTGGCAGAGCATCGCCCCCGCTGAACTGGCGCAATGGGTACTCGACAGTCAGCGTCCCTGGCGTTTCCAGTTGCAACTGCATAAAATCCTCTGGAACGACACCCCTGGGCGCTAATTACCACTATTTTACGGGAGGTTTTACCTGTGACAACCGCTGTACGCGCCATTATCCTGCTGTCAGGCGGCATGGATTCAGCGACCTGCTTAAGTATTGCCCGCTCACAACAGCGCATCTGTCATACCCTTGCCTTTGATTACGGTCAACGCCACCGTCAGGAACTCAGTGCCGCTCAGCAGTTATCGCAGGTATTGGGTGCCAGCGATCATCGGCTGATCACCCTTGATACTGCCGCCTTTGCCGGTTCTGCCCTGACGGATCCGAGCATTGCCCTCCCCACGACTCCCTCGGAAAGTATCCCGGCCACCTATGTTCCCGCCCGCAATACGGTATTTCTGGCCATGGCACTGGCCTATGCCGAAGTACGGGCCGCCGAAGAAATCTGGATTGGCGTCAATGCCATTGATTACTCCGGCTATCCCGATTGCCGTCCGGAATTTATTGACGCCTTCGCTCGAATGGCGGCACTGGCCAACCGAACGGGCATTGCCGGACAGCCGATACGCATCGTGGCCCCTTTACAACATTGCAGCAAAGCCGAGATTATCAGGCAAGGCACCCGACTTGGCATTGATTATTCACTCACCATTTCCTGTTATCAGGCGGACTCTCAAGGATTGGCGTGTGGGCAGTGTGATGCCTGCCGATTGCGGCATCAGGGGTTTGTGGACGCCACTATCGCCGATAACACTCGCTACCTACCCTCCGTACCTGTAAATAGTTTAAATGGCATGGTTTAAAGTTCTGTGAGAGATTGCTACACTCGCTACACTGTATTTTGCGGTACCTTGTATATACTGCTCTATTTTATAAAGGAATGGTTTAATGGATAATTATCTGGTTGTATGCGCACTAGGCACTGATAAAACAGGATTGGTAGAAGAATTCGCTAAAATCTCCGCTGAAAACCGTTGCAATATCGAAGATAGCCGCATGTTGGTCATGGGCTGTGAATTCAGCTTGTCCATGATGATCAGCGGCACCTGGGATGCCATCGCCAAACTGGAGGCACAGTTACCTGTCTTTGCCAAAAAACTCGATCTGAATGTCATCAGTAAACGCACCCAACTGCGTCCGGCCCTAAAAAATGCCATGCCCTTCTATGTCAATGTAGTGGCATTGGACAACCCGGGTATCGTTCATGAAATTGCTAATTTTTTTGCCCGTCAAGGCATCAATATTGAAACCATGGAAACCAATACTTATGCCGCACCACACACCGGCTCGGCCATGTTTTCCTTAACCATGACCATCAATATTCCAGGCCGGATCAACATTGCCACGCTTAGAGAGACGTTTATGGTTTTTTGTGATGACCGCAATCTGGATTCCTATATTGAACATTTCAAGAACCCAACCCCAGGGGGGATGTAAGCATGGCCATTCAGATCGGTGAAACCGTTCCAGAATTCAAGTTTCCGGTGACGCACAACAAATGGGTTGTGCTGTCGGCATTGCGCGGCTACAACATCGTCCTTTATTTTTATCCCAAGGATGACACCCCCGGCTGTACCGTGGAGGCAGAGGAATTTCGTGATGCCTGGGAAGATTTCAAAGCGGAACATTGTGTCCTGCTGGGGGTTTCCCGCGACAGTATCAGTTCCCATGAGAAATTCTGTTCAAAATACAACCTGCCGTTTCCGCTCATCAGTGACACCGAAGGCGAACTTTGCACGATGTTTGATGTCATTAAAAACCGCATGATGTATGGACGGGAAACCCGAGGCATCGAACGTAGTACTTTTCTTCTGGACCGCAACGGGGTATTGCGTAAAGAATGGCGCAAAATAAAAGCCGAAGGTCATGCAGAACAGGTGTTATTCGCCGTACAGGAACTAAACCGGGAACATACACCGACCTGTTGAAAATCAGCAAGTTTGTTTTGTGGACATAAGCACACAAGTAAGGTTGTTTGAGATCTACCTCTTAAGCAACATAGAACCAGCGTTTTCCGAAGAAACGAACTCCGAAACTTGAGGGCATCATTCAGGTATGGCATGATTAACGACGCCCGCATCAACGACCCGGCCCCGACACCAACTACACTACCGACTTGTCCACCAGACTCTTATTTGATGAACAAGCCGGATCGGATCTGATAATAACCGTGGGTACCGCTAACGCATATCTCTGCCCTTACTGGCCGCAATACGCAGCCGTAAGCCATTCAGGCGGATGAATCCTTCGGCGTCTTTTTGATTATAAGCACCACGATCATCCTCAAAGGTCGCAATTCTCGCATCGAACAATGAATCCTGCGATTTACGTCCCACCACCAGTACCTGTCCTTTGTACAGTTTGAGACGTACCACCCCATTGACCGGTGCTTGCGATGCATCAATCATGCTCTGTAACATTTTTCGCTCAGGACTCCACCAGTAGCCGTTATAAATCAGCTCGGCATAACGCGGCATCAACTCGTCTTTCAGATGCGTCACTTCCCGATCCAGGGTCAGGGATTCTATAGCCCGGTGTGCTTTTAACAAAATAGTTCCGCCGGGAGTTTCATAAGCACCACGGCTTTTCATGCCCACATAACGGTTTTCTACCAGATCCAGACGTCCAATACCATGTTCACCACCTTTCTGGTTTAACAGACTGAGCAGTGCAGCCGGTGATAGCGCTTGATCATTGATGGCGACCGGGTCACCCGCCACAAACTGGATTTCCAGATACTCCGGCCGATCCGGCGCTTTTTCCGGCGCACAGGTCCAACGCCACATGGATTCCTCCGGCTCCCACCACGGATCTTCCAGTCCACCGCCCTCGTAGGAAATATGCAGTAAATTGGCATCCATGGAATACGGGCTTTTTTTACCTGCCTTGCTGAAATCTACAGGGATCTGATGTTCAGCTGCATAATCCATCAAGGCTTCCCGGGAATTCAGTGTCCATTCCCGCCACGGTGCAATGACATGCAGATCTGGTTTGAGCGCATAGGCTCCCAATTCAAAACGCACCTGGTCATTGCCCTTACCCGTGGCACCGTGTGCCACGGCATCGGCCCCCGTCAGTTGCGCAATTTCCACTAAACGTCGGGCAATCAGCGGCCGGGCAATGGAGGTCCCCAACAGGTACTCGCCTTCATACAACGCATTCGCCCGAAACATGGGAAACACAAAATCCCGGACAAACTCCTCACGCAGATCGTCAATATAAATCTGCTGCACCCCCATGGCCTGTGCCTTGGCCCGGGCCGGTTCCAGTTCCTCTCCCTGACCAATGTCTGCAGTAAAGGTAACGACTTCACAGGCATACTGCGCCTGTAACCATTTAAGAATAATAGAGGTATCCAGTCCCCCGGAATAAGCCAACACCACTTTTTTAAACGACGCCATAAAGACACCTGCCTTGAGCTGAAAAAACAGTGCACATTGTAAAGGAAATCACCTTCAATTTATCAAAGAAATTTGCCCTACCCCCCTTCGGCATGCCCCACCAGGGTGATAGAGGCATTGACCCGTCCCGGCTGATCTTTACACGCCAGCAGATCCAGCAGCATGATTTTTATGCCGTGCTGCTGCATCTGTGCCAGCCAACTGACCAATGCATTAAATGATACCGCCTTAAATTCAGTCTGTACCTGTTGTCCGGTTTGTGTCATGCTGGACGGTGCATTCAGACCGGTTTGTACCAGCGCACTCTGAATGATCTGGGCTAAGGGTTGATGTGCAGCCATTTCCCACTGACTGGCCTGCACCAGTTCAGTTTGATGCGTTGCAAAAAATTGCTGCAAGGCCGCACTGCGCTGCCATTCCTGGTGCACCCGTTGCCGCCAGTGCCAGCAAGGCAACAGCACCAGTTCCCCCAGCAGGAACAGCCCCACAATAACCGCCATCAATACCAATAACTGCCGCTCTCTGGGAGCCAATGCCGCCAGTTTACGCTGTAAGTCCTCCACTGCAGCCACCATCAGGGCACCCCCACCTGCACATGTTCCACCAGACCACTGGCACTCAGCAGCCGGGATTGCAACCCAGCGTTCTGCATCATTTTTATCCAGCGATTAACCACTTCAGCTTCTGCAGTCACTTCAATATCCAGACCAGATGCAGCCTGATAGTTCAGATGCGTTGGCACCGGAATGCCTGCACGCCGGGACGAATCAGCCAATTCCGCCAATACCGGCAACAGACCGGAATGTTGGCCGTTCAAGGCATCCAGATGCGACTGCATCTGCAGCCGCAGATTGACAATTTTCTGTTCGTCCGGAAAAATCTGTTGATACGCCTGCGTCGTTGCCTGCAGCAGTTGATGTGTGGCGGTACGTTCCTGCAAAATCGCAGAAAAATAATTGAGTGTGGTCACAAAAACAGCAGCAGCCACCAGTGCCAGCACCGCTTGCGTCGTGCCGTCAATTTTCCAGTGATTTTTCTGCACCTTGAACGAACCCTGCAAAAAATCAACGCCCTGGCGTTGCAGCGCCGACAGGGTTAATGACTGAAGCTGCGACGGCCAATCCGCCTCCTGGCGCACGGGTTCCAGGCCATTCTCTACACAATGCCGTTGGACGAACTCCAACGTCTGTTCGCTACAACCCGCCACTGCCTGCCCGGGCAGGCGAATCAGATAACGTCCCTGATCCTGCCAGAATAACGCTTGGCCAGCCTCTGGTTCCGGCAGTAAATGCGCATCCGTCAGCGCCCGCTCCGGAACGATACGGCTGGCCGCCAACGCCTCCAGCATACGTTCGAGCACGTCGCGTTCAATCGCCAGTACCGCCACTTGTCCCTGTCGATCCCGTGTCCCGACCACGACATGGAGTTTTTCAATATCCACACTGACCCAATCTTCAATCATATACGGAATCCCCAAGCGCCCCTGGCGATACTGTTGCGGGGTCAGTGTCAGGGTCGTGCAAAAAACCAGTTCGACCGGGATCAGTAATATATGGGGAATATCCGACCATTCATTCTGCCGATCATGCAGTTCACTTAAACTGCAGTGGGACTGAAACACCGTTTCCGCCACCGTTGGGCCAGTAATCCAGAAATCCCAACGATCAAGGCTGGCTGTTGCCGGACGAAAAAACATGGGCATTCAGAGCATTCTCCTTCATACTGTTCATACTGTTGGACATAGTGGCTATTGATGACAGCATCGCTGCATTATCCGTCCCGGTTTCCGCTGCTGCCTGACTCAACTGTGGTAACACCTGTTCCCGGTAACACACTTGCAAATCAGTGGCAGAACGTCTCCTGATGATAGATCGTAGCACAGTCAGATGCTGATCTTTATCGACTTCACTTGAAACCCGAAAATAACTGCTGTTCACCGTCAGTACCGCCGACAAGGCATCCAGTTGCTGCTGCGGTAATGCCGCAATTGCTGGCTGGGTCATGAAACTGTCCGTTCGTTCATAGCCATTGGGTGCACCTGCGGCAATCAGCGTCTGGGCCTGGGCCACCGATAGACCGGGTATCATGGCGGCCAGTAATTGCGGGCGAATGGTATTGATGTTAATTAAAGTTCCTTGGGGCAAGACCGTCATTAATGGTTTCAGTTTCTGATAATACGCTTCGGTCATACCACGAATCAGTCGCAACTCAGACACCGCCGCCATCCCGGTATTGGCCGCCCGGTAGGGATGTTCCAGACGCATATACCAGTCCGATTCAGCACCCATTGGACCCGAAGGGTCGTTATCCGGATCAATCCAGTCGAGAATTGCCTGCACCAGTCCGGGAGGAATCTGATTGGCGTTCAGTATATTCTGCAATAAACTCACTTCCTCCGTATCGGGTTGTCCATTGGAGTTAATCAGGTTATTGAGATTGAACAGTCCCTGTTCATCGGTAATCCGGGCGCGCACGACGCCGCCGTCAATGGGGAAAGGCGGCCACTGGGTCGCCCACATCTCGAAATTACTATCCACCGCTCCATGCCCGGAATTGGCATCACTACGCGCATCTTCCGCCAGGATTTCCATGGAAAAATCCTCAGCCGCCAAATTATATTGCAGCGACTGTTCACCTTCCAGCAAACTGGCCGTCCGGGAAATCGCCCGTTGTTGCCGCACCAGCATCAGTGTACTTACCGAAACGGCAATCGCCACCACCATGAGCACAGTAATCAGTGCAACCCCCCGGTGTTTGCTGGCCTGCGTCTGTGGATAATCCGGCCTAGATGCCATTACTACTCCCCAATCCGGCAGGCAACACCAGCAAGATACGCAACTGACCGGTATCCTCGGTGCGAAAACTTAAATCAATCGCCATCGGCAATGGTTGATCTGCCGGTTTTTTTTGCAAATCCATCGGCTCAGGCCACAGCACCTGCCACTGATAGCTGCTGTCCAGATAACGCAGACGAAAATCATGCACCCCGTCCAGCAACAACAAATCTTCCGGTTGGGTACCCGGAGCCTGATCCAGATAGGTCCAACTGAGTCGATGTAACTGGGTTCCCCGCAACTCATAACGCACCCGTTGCAATCGGCTGCGCAACTGATGCATGGGGTTCATCATGCCGGTGCGGGTCAGTTCCATACCAGACACGGCAGACGCCTGAACCACCGACTGCAGCGGTGACAACACCCCCCCCATACTATCGGACACCGGACGTTGCACCGCCTGACGCACATCCGTGCGAATCAGTTGTAAAGCCCGTTGCAGGTTCTCCAGACGTTGTAAATGAATCCCGCTTAACTCCCGGGCGCGAATGACCGTCGACAAGACCTGCCAGGACAACAGACCGATCAATGCCATGATCGCCATGGCCACCAGTAGTTCAATCAGCGTAAATCCCTTAAGGCGATGCAACCGTGGTCCCTCCCTGCGCCAGCAGATGCACATAGCCGGTCAAGGTCAACACCGGCTGAAACTGCCCAAGGAACTCGGCTTTGGCTCCTACGGCAATATCCACCCGGCGCACCGAGGGGGCCGGTGTGGTCGAAAAACTGGAACGAACCGTCCAGTCTATCCCCCCTAAACGCACATCCTGGTCGCTGCTGCCAGAATCAGGCACTTGCCCGCCCAATTGCCACTCGGCGATCCGGTTGCTGGCCACCAGCCAGGCAAAGGTTCTTTCTTTCAGGCCATTCACCGCAGCGACTTCATTGCGGGCGGTATTTAGCAGCGCCAGCGCCGAAATGCTCATGATCGCCATGGCCACCAACACTTCCAGCAAGGTAAAGCCGGGGCTGTAACGACGCAGTATCATGGCGTGGTGTCCTGCGGCCCGGAAGACGGAACCGGGTCCGCCGGCTTTTCAGTATCACGCACCTCAATGCTCCCCAGCGTGTTCAGGGCGACATAATGCGCATAGGCACCACCGCTGGCACTCACACTTAAGGTCACTGGCGTCACCTGCCCCGTTGGCAAGATATAAATATCCGGCTGAAAGTCCTCCGACATCGTCAGAGGGTTTGCAGCGCCCTGCAACGGCAGACCCCCTGCAGCCTGCGACGTGGTTTGCAGCACTTTAAGTTCTACCCCGTCCGGCAACAGCATGTCTGACTGTAACATCACCCGTTTCGCACGAACCCACTGCTGCTTCACCGTATCCATCCGCCGAAAACTTAAACGCTGACTATCAATCCGCACCCCCCAGATTTCCTGCCGGGCAATGGCCTCATCCTCTACCAGAGCCAACTGATTGGCGATGGTTTCGGCGGTTTTATTCACCAGCGACGGGCCTTGATCAAAATTGAGACTCAACACCACCACCGCCGTGAGAATGCCAACAATCAGCACCACCATCAACACTTCCAGCAGGGTAAACCCGCCGGATCGGCCCGCCTTAAGGGGATTACTCCGCATGAATATCGGCGTTATCGCCATCGCCTCCTTCCTGCCCATCCGCACCCAATGAATACACATCATACGGTTTAGCATTTGGACCTGGGCTAACATACTGAAAATCATTACCCCAGGAATCCTTGGGCATGGATTTAAGATAACCACCACTGGACCAGTTAGATGCCGATTGGGGTTTGGTAACCAGTGCCTGCAAGCCTTCCTGCGTCGTGGGGTAGCGATGATTATCCAGTTTAAACATTTCCAGCGCACTGGTAATCGAATGCAGACTGTCTTTTGTGGCTTCTACCCGGGCCTTTTCATCTTTACCAATCACATTAGGCACAATGATCGCCGCCAGAATGCCCAGAATAACCACCACCACCATCACTTCAATCAAGGTAAATCCACTGGAACGACGCACGACTGACTCTCTCCTCATGACTGATATTCTCCACTTTAGATTAACCATGAACCAGATTGTTCATACTGACAATCGGTAACATGATGGCCAGGACAATAATCAATACGACCCCCGCCATCATCAATAACATTAACGGTTCGAACAGCCCCACCAGGGTAGTGATCAAGCTGGCCAGTTCCCGATCCTGCATACTGGCCGCTCGATGTAACATGGATTCCAGTTCACCGGTCTGTTCGCCACTGGCGATCATCTGCACCATCATCGGAGGAAACTGCCCACTCTGATCCAGCGCCCGCGCCAGACTCCCTCCTTCTGAAACGGCGAGTGCTGCCGCCCGCAAGGCATTTTTCAGACAAAGATTGCCCATCACCTCCACACAAATCTTCAGCCCTTCCACCAAGGGCACGCCACTTTGACTCAAAATACTTAAAGTCGCCGCCATTCGGGCCGTACTGGCATCACGGATCAACCCGCCAATCAGCGGCAGTTTCAGTAAAAACTGATGATAACGCAAACGCAACGCCGGTTGCCGCAACGCCCGGCGCAGCAGATAGATCATTAACAGCACAGCGGCCACCATATAACCAATACCATGACGAAACACCGCACTGGTTGCAATCAGCGCTCGGGTCAACAAGGGTAACTGATGGTGGGAGTTATCAAAAACCCGAACAATATCCGGTACCACCCAGGTCATCAGGGCCACGATGATCAACACGGACATTGATGTCAACAAGGCCGGATAAATCAAGGCGTGCTGAATTTTTTTTCTGGTTTCATAGCGCGATTCTGTATAATCCGCCAGTTGCTGCAACACCAGATCCAGATGCCCCGACTGCTCTCCGGCATGCACCGTCGCCCGGTACAGTTCCGGAAATGCCCCGGGAAATTCAGCCAGACTTTGCGCCAACGTATAACCTTCCAGAATTTTTGCCCGCACTGCCGTCAGCACACTCTGAACCTGCGGTTTTCCGGCCTGACGCGCCAACGCCCTTAAGGATTCTTCCAGGGGGATAGCCGCCTGAACCAGAGTCGCCAACTGCCGGGTTAACAACGCCAGATCCCAGGCCCCAATGTGCTGGCGCCCCAGAAACGGCAACGCCATCCCCCCGCGCTGTTGCTCAGCCGCCTGGCGGATTTCCACTGGCATCAAACCACGTTCACGTAACTGTTGTCGAAGCACTCGCACACTGTCTGCTTCCAGCACACCACGGATTTTTTTTCCAGCGGCATCGACACAGACATAATCAAAAGCTGGCACGGCTACCCCTCCTGGGTGGTTCGTAAAATTTCTTCCAGTGCCGTCTCACCGCGGACCACCTTGAGAAAGCCGTCATCACGCAAACTCGCAAACCGTTGACGTGCCAACGCCTCCAGCGACTGTTCTGACTGGCGTGAATGAATCATCTGACGCAATTCATCATCCAGCGCAATGACCTCATAAATCCCCGTCCTGCCCCGATACCCCGTCTGATTACAGGCCGGACAGCCTTTGGGATGGTTGAGCGACAAAGGGCCCGAAGCAAAAGCCTGTAACAACTCCATTTCAGCCGGTGTTACCGGCTGAACCACCCGACACTCAGGACACAACACCCGCACCAGGCGCTGTGCCACAACACCAATCAGTGATGAAGCCAGCAAAAAAGGTTCGATACCCATATCCTGCAATCGGGTGACCGCCCCAACCGCTGAATTGGTGTGCAAAGTAGACAGCACCAGATGCCCTGTCAGCGACGCCTGAATGGCAATTTCAGCCGTTTCCAGATCACGAATCTCCCCCACCATGACCACATCCGGATCCTGCCGCAAAATGGCGCGCAAACCGCGGGCAAACGTCATATCCACCTTGGTATTCACCTGCATCTGACCGACACCCTCCAGTTGATACTCTATCGGATCTTCAACCGTCAGCAGATTGCGACTTTTATCATTCAGTTCACTCAACGCCGCATATAAGGTGGTCGTCTTGCCTGAACCGGTAGGCCCGGTCACCAGAATAATGCCGTGCGGTCGAAACACCAGATCCCGCAAACGCTTATAGCCATCCTGCACCATCCCTAGGTGACTGAGGTTCAGGCGTCCGGCCTGTTTATCCAGTAACCGCAACACCACCCGCTCACCCACACTGGAAGGCATGGTCGACACGCGCACATCCACTTCACGCCCGGCCACCCGTAAAGAAATACGTCCATCCTGAGGAATACGCTTTTCCGCAATATCCAGCCGTGCCATCACCTTGATACGCGACACCAGCAATGGGGCCAACTCACGCCGCGGCTGCACCACTTCACGCAAGACACCATCCACCCGTAAACGCACACTCAAACGTTTTTCATAAGTTTCGATATGAATATCCGAGGCATTTTCCCGCACCGCCTCCGTAAGCAAGGCATTGATCAGACGAATAATCGGCGCATCATCTTCCTGATCCATCAAATCTTCAGTTTCAGGCACCATTGCCGCCAGACTGACCAAATCCATCTCATCACCGATCCCCTCGGCAATCGCCTGCGACTCCGCATTATCACTTTGATAGATCTCAGTCATCCGACGGCTGAACGTCTCGGCATCCACTTGCAACAGACTGATCGGGACCCCTAAAGTCCGGCGCAATTCCTGATAAACCGGCCACTGCAATCCGGGCAGATGCCAGATTTCCAGGGCATGATTCTGCCACATCCCCAACACCACCCCATGACGCTTGGCATAAGAATAGGCAAAACGTTGCACCGACTGTTCCTGATGTTTCACCCACATACAATAATCAATGCTCCCACGCTTTAAGCCAAAAAAAATAAAATAAAATAAAAATAAAATCAAAACAAAAATCGAAAAAAACAAAAAAACCGCACGAACACACTGCTGTATTCTAGAACATTTTGCGCTCTGGCGCAGGATCACTGGCGCAATACTGCACCCGTTCCTATTCCAGAAAATGTACAACCTTTTACCATGCCAATCCCGATGAGCCTACCACACCCATGACGCTGAATCGTAGTCGTTTCGTAGATTCACCGAAAAACCTTGGCCTGCATTCAAACTGGTCTCGTTGTCCAAGGTGGTGCCCGTCTTTTTCGCTGTGGCGCAACAGGATAAGGTCATGAACATAATGCGCCAGAGGCAATTTGGAGTAAGCGTCAGCCCCGTTTGAGTCGGCAGTTTTATGTTGCAAGTTTTCATCCTTACAACCACTGTTGCTTGTGCACTATCAATCAGGCGAGCCGTTTAACGGTAAGCGTCCGGTGAACGACACGTCAGGATTTTGTAAGTCAGTCAGGAAAGAATAGACCCTGAAGAAATCCAGGATATTCAGGAATGAGCATCCGCTGCGTAGCAATGAAAATGAGCAGATTGGTTCAAATTCCATGATATTGTTGTTTAAGGAGGCCCGCTGTCTTCTTCAATACTTTTTTTCCATTGATTCGGCAAGAGATCCCGGATATTTTTGATAGAGGTATCAGGTAATCTGGTGAGAACATCAGCCAACCATTGTTCTGGATCAAGTCCATTGGCATGTGCGGTCGCCAAAAGACTGGAAATATAACAGGCTCGTTTTCCTGATTCCTCACTACCGACAAACAGGCTGTTTTTGCGAAGCATCGCAATTTTT
>JAJXWR010000038.1 GCA_021781515.1 Pseudomonadota bacterium | reverse complement strand
GGCCAGACTTCTCACTCAATGGCGGCTTGAGTACATGACGCTGAAAGCTGACGACGAACAGGCTGCCGCTCTGGAATGATGCACGCGGTCATCGCCTAGCGATGTGTCCCTGCAGGGTCAGTGACTGAAGATGACGCCCACCACAGCCAGCAAGATGAGGGTCAAAACCACGGCCCCGATGCCACCGCCTGTTTTATTGGCGCTGGGTTCAGTCGACGCATGGTCCAGTCGCTGCCGGTAGGAAATCCCGGCCCCCGGAATACCAGCGTTACCGGTGACCTTGTCACGACGGGCATTGATCGATGCGCCCCTGCCACCCACGGTCAATGATGTCCCCGAATTGCTAAGGTTCAGCGTCAATCCCTTGAAGATGCGGATGCGTTTCTGAAAGCGGAATCCCATGTGATCTATCCCTGGCAAAGCGACTCGTCGCCCACGCTCCAAACACGTTCTTGTGTATGGAGAATTTCATGGCGAACAAGGTTTGCGTCACGTGCGGCGCGCCTTTTCAACCACGTCCTCAAGTCCCGCATCAATCTTACTGCGCGGCCCCTGATTGCCAACGTGAACGTCGCCGGCAGTGGCAGCGCAGCAAACTGCAATCCGATCCGGACTACCAGGACAACCAGATGCGGGCCCAGCAAGCATGGACCCAACTTACATGAAGACAAGTCGACGCCCCCGAGGATGAAAACTTCGGTTAACCCATCTTTAACGTGCGCCGTGGAAAGGCGTTGTATTCAAGTGGGTGCGAATCCCACCCGGCAACTTTCGTTCTAGCCGGTAGCAACTGGAGCAGTCGAGGAGGTAACGAATGGGCTGAAGCCTCTGGTGTAGAGGGTTCTTTAGGAACTTGGCGATCATGCAGGCCGTAATGTGAGTGAACGCTGAGCAGGCTCCGAAAAGGGTGATGCGGAAGTCGACCCAGCGTTATTAATATGGGGAAGCCCGCCGCCATTGGTGAAGTGAACGAAGAACGCAGCCAGTGGTTCTGCCGGAGTATTGGCGACAGCATGCATGAAAGATGAATACAGCAGCAACACGGGAAGCCCCAGCACGTGGTCATACGCACGACCAACCGGAGGCCCGTAAGGGACAGGCTGGGCGAGCTGGGGTGGTGGAGAGGCTCGTAGTACTGAAGAACTCGGGTGGTCATTACGCACGGCAAAGTCAGTAAGCAACTTTGTCGGCAAATTGACTCGAAGCTAAAGTATCCGAGGTTGTGCGGCCAATACGCTCAATGAACCTGAATGTTCGCATTCTGGTCAAAGCACATGTCCATGGTCGGCGGCCTCCGAAACTTCAATTTGTTGCTCCAATTTGTTGCTCCAATTTGTTGCTCCAATTTGTTGCTCCAATTGTGGAAAACAAATCCATGGGAAAGCAAATCGCAAAAAAATGAGGACTGATGCAGAAAAAATCGTTAATATAGGACGCAACCACTATTTAACCATCTGCTTATTTCAACTATAACTTATATTGCCGCATTTCAGCTTAAACCAACACGACGAACCATTAGTTCAGGGAGTAACGGCACGATGAGCACCATGAATCCACTTCAGGGAATGTTGAACGGAATGCGCTTACGCAGTAAGTTCATGATGGTGTCCATTCTGGCCCTGTTACCACTGGTTGTTCTGTCTATGCTGCATCTTTATGGATTATGGCAGCTGAGCCAGCAACAACAGCGGGAACAGGCGGCGATTGTCATGGCAGACGATCTGCTGGCCATTGTGCATGAGGTGCAATTGCATCGTTATCACAACGTGATGTCGCAACCGGTCGATTCGGCGACCCTGGAAAAAACCGATGCACTCTGGCAAAAAGCGCAGCAGGATGATCCCTACGCCTTATTGAATAATGAAGCGTTGCTGCAACAGTGGAAATTGTTGCGCAATGAAACGCAATTGACCTTGGCAGACAAACTGCGCCTGCATCATGGACTGATAGTCAATCTGCTGACGACCTTGCAGGTGGTGGAGCAGAAGTCGGGGTTGATTCTTGATTCAGCGGCGGCGCGCAGTAGCCTGTTGCATCTGGCTTACGTGGATCTGCCGTATATTGCTGAGGACATGGGGCGTTTACGGGCGCTTACCAGTAGTTTGCAGGTCAGTGTGCCGGATGCGCAGCAATTGGGTATGATTCAGGGGGTCTATCAGGATTTGCTGGATCGACAAACCATTCTGCAACGCGACAAAGACTGGTTATTTGAGCAAAATCCTCAATCCCGGGCGGTGCTGGAACCGGTGCTGAATGCCGCCTCGGAAGGTATTTCAGACGCTCTTGCCCATGCCAATAGCTTGATATCCGGTCAAAGTAGTGTAGCTACTGCGATCGGGTGGGGGCCTGGTTTTACCGCTGATATTAATGCGGTGGCTGAGGCCAGCCACCGGGTGGGGCATCAGATCGTCAGCACCATGCAAGCGGCAAAACAACAGGCACTGGCCAGCTTGATTGTCTGGCTGCTGATGCTGACGCTGGTTGTTTTGACCGTGTTGTTGGCGCAACAGGGACTGCAGCAGGGATTACTGAGTAATTTTGAGCGTACGATTGTTTTGTTGCAATCCATGGCGAAAGGAGACCTGCGCCCGCATCTTTCGGTAGACACCCATGATGAAATGCAGGAAGTGGCGGGTCATATTAATCGGATGGCCGAGTCTTTTCAGAATATGGTTCGGCAGATTACCGAACTGTTGCAGCGTCTGGCTTCTTCGGCTGAAGAACTTTCAGCCACCAGTGCACAAACCAGCCAGGGCGCACGCCAGCAGGCTCATCAGGTGGAGGATATGACAACGGCCATGTCGCAGATGAATGAAGCCGTACAGAGTATGGCAGAACATGCACAGGTCACCTCGGCAGAGACGACCGAAGGCAGAAATCTGTCGGAATCCGGACACCGTCATGTGGTGAACACTGTGCATGATATTGAAGAACTGGCGGGAGATTTGCGGCATACGGCGGAAATTTTTAGCGACGTGCTGCAAAATACCGAAGCCATGGGGTCTATCCTGGCCGTTATCCGCGGGGTCGCCGATCAGACCAATCTTCTGGCACTGAATGCAGCGATTGAGGCGGCACGCGCTGGTGAACAAGGCCGGGGTTTTGCAGTGGTGGCGGATGAAGTACGCACGCTGGCGGGAAGGACGCAGTCTTCGACCACTGAAATTGATCAGTTGATTAAACGCCTGCAAGAAGGGGCCACCAAGGCCGAGGTCGCTATTACCGGCAGCCTGAAACGTTCCGCCCAGTGTGTAGAAAGTGCCAATGCAGCTGGTGCCGCTTTGAAAACCGTATTAGGAGCGATGGTGGTGGTGTCTGACAAAAATATCGAAACCGCCAGTGCGATTGAAGAACAGTCACGGGTGGCGGTACAGATTAACCAGAATGTTCATGATATCGGTTTTATAACTCGCCAGAATACAACGGCTTTTCAGGAGACGGCTGCTGCCAGTGCAGAACTGTCAAGGCTGGCGGACACACTTTCAAGCATGGTTGCCCGCTTTCAGGCTTAAGGTCAGTCGCCAGCCGCTGTTACACCCCGTTGGCATAAAGGTGGTGATAGCGACTGAGCACCCGGCGTACATAATCCTGAGTTTCTGAAAAAGGAGGGATGCCGCCATATTTTTCAACATTTTTTTCGCCGGAATTATAGGCAGCCAGTGCCAGTTCCAGATTATGAAAATGACGCAACAAATACCCCAGATGTTCAATGCCTCCGCGGATGTTTTCAGCCGGGTCATAGGGATTGGTGACATGGTAACGTCGGGCGGTTGCGGGCATCAGTTGCATTAGCCCCTGGGCACCAGGGATAGAACGGGCTTGCGGATTGAATCCGGATTCAGTATGGATGACGGCCTTTACCAGACCGCTTTCAACACCATCGTTCTGCGAATATTCGCGGATGATTGCATCATAGCGGTTCTGGTTGGCATGGAATCCGGGCAGCAGGGCTTGTTCATTGCGGCCCCAGTTATGGTAGGGGTGAATATTGCTGTCTTTGTAGTAAATCACTTTTTCCAGAATACGATAGCGACTAAACAGGGTTCCTTGTGGTAGCTCTTGTTGATTGACCATGTTGGTCACCAGAATATGCCCTTCTGCATCACGAAAAGTATAAATTTTCCCCGCATACCCAGGCAGACAAAGACTGAGGCTGAGCAGTGACCACCCCAGCAGTGGCCGATGCAGACGAGCAGACGTTAAAAAATTGCATACGGATGTTTTCACAGCGATTTCTTCCCTTCAGCTAACGGTTGTGTTTATTGTCATCAGTCACGCTGAACCTCACCACTATTGTGCATTAGAAATAACAGATTGTCGATATGTCAAATTTGTGACAAATTTAAGCGGGATAAAAAAACGATCCCACTATCTCATCGTAGTGAAAATTCAGACAAAAAAACAAGAAAAAGTAGTTGATTTATTCAATGCTTTGATATTGTTACAGTTATTTTTGGTTAAAAAACATCCAACTGCAGGCAATCTTCGGTAGAATCTGCATTCTCGGGCAATTTATTTAGCTTATCCACAATTTAGTCCACAGAAATTGTGGATAAGACCAAAACAAACCACTGTTGATAAACAGCAGAAAGATATCTTTGTAACATTATGATTATAAATAACTGTTTAATTTTTACGTGAATGTTTTCTGTTATTTTGTCGCAGAAATACAGGAAAATGAGCGGTGTTGGTGAATGGGGCGATGTATAATTGACACCTTTGATCCGGCAGAGAAACAGCAATTCCCCAGTTTGATTGCAGCATTGCACTCAGAGAATGAAACAACGAGGGTAACCGGTTGTTTTGCTGTTCGACTTGCTGGCTATTCGTAGGGAGTTTCCGGTCGATAGTGGGCATGGTAAGGTAATTCGTCCTTGGAGTTAGCGTTACCAAGGATGGGGAAGGTACGTTCAGTAATTCCCCACGCCTGAAAGTATTGGACGATGCCGTTTTTGGCAGGGCTGCTTTCCCGGGTCATCCAGAGCAAACGACGCATCGCCCGGGTCATGCCGACATAGGCCAGTCGGTGTGCCTCATCCTGCACGGTTTGCTGGTAACTGATGGTCATGCCTGCACGACGGTAGAGGGCATCCCGGAGTGGAAATGCGGTATCCCACGTACAATCGTCGATTATAATGGCCACCGGTGCTTGCAGACCTTTGCCGTTATGCAGGGTATGCAATGCAATACGTGGCCGGATAGCGAGGGGCAGTAGTGCGTCAATTTTATCCAGATCATCGCGTTTTCGGGCGAGCACCAATACGAGGATCTTTGGTTCCACCAGTGATTTTAGCAGCGATAGTTCAAAATCAATAATCTGTACTACGGTTTCGTGAAAACGTCCGCGTTGGGCATGCGGTGCCAGGTTCCAGTGTGCCAAGCCATGATCGGCTGCAGTGGCGCACACATTGGAGACAATCTGGCGGCTGGAGCATTGTTTGACATTGAGTAGCGCTTTGGCAGCATCTTGAACAATTGCATTTATAGAACGAAAGTTTTCATTGAGCGTTAAGGTACAGCAGTTTTCTTCCATGTGTGAACTGGAAAAATACTGCGCAAAGTTCAGCAGGAACTGAGGAGAAGAGCCACGCCAGGCATAAATAGATTGCCAGTCGTCACCAATGGCCATGATGGAGCACTGGCCTGCATGGCGGATCTGCATGGCTTGTAACCAGTAGACAATTTCCGGTGCAATATCCTGAAATTCATCAATCAGTAGATGTTTAGACCAGGAAGAGGGTTCTGTGTCGGGGGATGGCTTTCTGGCGGCGGCAAAACCAAGATGAAACGTGGAGATATTTCTTTCTCCCAACACTTTCAGGAAACATTGCCAGAATGCAGGGAGCAGTTTAAGAACCTTCTGTTCTACTTCAGGCAGATTTCGGTCACTGAAGGGGTGCAGGGGATCAAGCCCCAGGCATTGCATCCATGTCGCCAGGTTATACCACTGCTCGACAATACTTAAGCTGCTGCGGTCACCGTTCAGCCGGAAGGAAAACCCCGGCGCTTCCAGCGGCACGGTGGGCGAACCCGGTAAATGAATCAGGTCCAGGCCCAGGGGGCGCTGTCTACCCGAGGGGATGGAGAAATCGGGAATATTCAACTGATGCGTGAGCAGCAGTAATTGTTGTCTGGAACTGATATAAAGGAACGGTTTAAAACAGCAGCGGGAAATAAGCTGGATACGCGCTTCGATGCCAGCCAGTGTAGGCAGGTATTGTGTTTGATCATTCGGTTCAATGAAGGGGGGGTGCAACAACAGTTCATCGAAAAATACCAGGCGGCCATCAGCCAGTTGCCCGGAGGCACCAATGAAATAACCACCGGCCTGGAATCCGGCCCCTTCGGGTTCCTGCAGTCGTTCAGGCCAGAGTCCATGGGCTTGCAGGGTGAGCCTGATTTTTTGCCGCAAGGCGGGATCCCGCTGGCTGGCCAGTTTGATTTTCAGGGTCTGCTGGTTTTCTTCATGGACTGCACCCTGCCAATGGTGATGATCAAGCAATAACTCCACCAGTTCATGCAGTTCTTCACGAAAGTCAGTGTGGTGTTGATACACATCGACATAGGCCATGTTCAGTAAACGGAACTGTTCGTGATTGAGCCCTGAGGTGCCCCACGGCACATATTCAGAGAACTGGCGCTGCGTGCGTCGATTTTTACCAAGCATCTCGAAAGATTGTGATGCCTGGCCCGACTCATCGCGCTGTTGCTGCAGTAAACGGCCGTGAAAGGTGGTGATACAGTTTTCCAGCGAAGCGGTGGAGTGGGGCAGTTGTAAGTCCCTTGCCCAGGTAATCAGTTTTTGCCGCAATTCCTGGCAGGACGCTGCGGTAAAGGAAAAGACGCTCAATGCTTCGGCAGGGATCTGCAGATGTTTGAGCATGAAGATTACCCGAAGCAACAAGGTCGTGGATTTTCCAGAGCCTGCCGCTGCCATGACCCGGGTGGCAGGGTGTTCATTAAAAATCATCGCCCATTGTTCTGAGCTGGGTTCGCCCGTCCTGCCGAGGCGGATCAGCTGTTGAACATCTTGTACCATCGCCTGACGCATTGTATCGTCTATAGTGAATGGGCCAGAATAATCCGGAGCATTTACCCGAGCAGGAGCGCGTTGAAAAAGTTTCCGAAAGTTTTTCCATACCCGTGAGCTGGATTCAGAGGCTGAATCGACCGGGTTCTCCGATGGACTGACCACTGGCACCGTAGAACTGATTTTTGACGCTGGCATAAACCACCCTGTTTTGAGCCCGAATCAATACAATAGAGGTAAATTGTCGTGTGATTTTAACAGAAAATGCAGGCAATAAATGGTTTTTTGTATGATTGTCCGACATTTGTTCGTGATTTTCGTCATTAAAATGCTGATTTGGCGAGTTAATGCGTGGTAAAAAGGACAATGAAGGCGTTACTGAATTGAGGAACTACAAATGACAGGTCCGCTGACTACCTTGAAAATTCTGGATTTTACGGCGCTGTTGCCCGGGCCTTTTGCGACGATGACCCTGGCGGATCTGGGGGCGGACGTTGTGCGTATTGAATCCCCGAATCGTCCGGATCTGGTCCGTGTCATGCCACCTTTCCGTGGCGGCGTGTCCGTGGTGCATGCGCAGTTAAACAGAAATAAATCCAGTTTGGCACTGGATTTGAAACAGCCGGGGGCGCGAGAGGTTATTTACCGACTGTTGTCCACATACGATATTGTTTTTGAAGCCTTTCGTCCGGGGGTGATGCAACGCCTGGGCCTGGATTACGCCACACTCCAAACCCATTGCCCTCGCTTGATCTATGTGTCGATCACCGGGTACGGCCAGACTGGGTCGTATAAAAACCGTGCCGGGCATGATCTCAACTATATGGCGCTGAGTGGTGCATTGAGCAGTAACGGACGGGTGGCCAGTGGCCCTGCGCCGATGTCTTTGCAGGTGGCGGATCTGGCCGGAGGCGCAGGCCATGCGTTGACGGGGGTGTTGGCCGCCGTCATTCATCGTCAGCACACGGGTGAAGGTCAGTATATTGATTTAAGTATGACCGAGGCGCTGTTCAGCCTGCAGGTGCTGACTGCTCCCGCCAGTCTGGCGGAACAGACCTCGCCGGGGCTGGAAAGTGAATTGCTCAATGGCGGATCCTGTTACGACTGTTATGCCTGTGCCGATGGCCAGTATCTGGCAGTGGCTCCATTGGAGCCGCAGTTTTTTGCAGAATTCATGGCGATCATTGAGCGTCCTGATCTGCTCCCTTTTATGACGCTACAGAATCCTGCCGATGTGAAATGGTTAAAAACAGAATTGGCTTCAACGCTGTGCCAACAGCCACGGGCTTTCTGGCTGGAAAAACTGGCGCATCGGGATTGTTGTGTAGAGCCTGTGCTGGATTTTCAGGAGGCCTGTCGGCATCCGGCATTGAGTGAGCGGCAGATGGTGGTCACCGTGCCCAGCCATGATCGTCAAGAGAACTTGTTACAGATCGCCTCACCGTTGCGTTTTTCAGGGACACCTGTGCAGTTGCGGCATGCGGGCGGCCCTATAGGTGCGGATAACCGCGAGGTATTGTCCCGGGCGGGGTGGTCCACTGATGAAATAGTACAACTGGAAGCTGAAAAAATTTTGCTTTAACCAAAAGATTTGCTGAAATCAACGACACTTCCAGAAAAAAACCGGTTGCCTCACCGGTGTACAATGGTTTAGAGTAATTGCTCTAAATAATGCAGAAGGGCAGAATCCCGTGTTATGAAATTCAATAAGTAAAAAAATTGGCGATGGGATTACAGCGATGCGATTACAGTACTACTGAAGTAATGCGAGATGTTAAGGAGACCAGGCGTATGCGTTATTTGATTTCAGGAAAAGGGGTAGTGTCCCGAGCACAACAGCAGGCAACACGCCTCTATGTGACGTTGATGCTGGAAGTGGTGGGACGCGGGTTGGTAGCCGCTAGTCAGAGTGACTCAGTCATGCAAGACGAACTGGCAGACTTTGCGCCTGGCACGGTCATTCAGATGCGGGTACTGCCTCAAGGTCCGCAGTTCTCTGTAGAAGTGCTGGATGCCGGACGCTTGCGTCTGTTAAAAGAACTGCCCGCCAAGGTGGATGTCGGTGTGTGTTTCAAGCATATGGCTCACGCTTTTCTGGTGTTGTCCTTTCAGGAAAGTACGGCAACGGCATTTGCGCATGATCGTATGTATGTCGATGGTGATATTTCCCGGGCGTTACGCCTGGTTCGCTGTCTGAATCGTATGGAAGCGTTGATATTGCCTAAACTGATTGCCAAACGGGCGGTCAAACGTTATCCAGTCATTTCTCTGACACAAAAACTGGATTTGGGAAGAAAAATCTACAGCAATCTTTTGGTCGATTTCCTGCGTGGGGAGTAAAGTGATGAGTGCGTCGTTCTATGAATTTTTTTGTCCGGTTAAAATAATTGCAGGCCACAAGGCGCTGGAGCATATTCCCTTTGAACTGGGGGTGCTGCAGTCTGAACGGCCAATGGTGATCACTGACAAAGGAGTCATTGGAGCCGGGCTGCTGGCGCATGTGGAAGCCTCCCTGCAGGCCGCTGACATTGCCATAGCGGCGTTGTTTGACGAAGTGCCCCCCGACAGCAGCATGGATACTGTGCAGCAGGCAGCAGCGATGTACCGTGCCCAGGGTTGTGATTCTATTCTGGCGGTGGGTGGTGGGTCGGTCATTGATACCAGCAAGGGGGTCAATATTTTAGTGTCAGAGGGTGGGCAGGATTTGCATGCCTATGCCGGGGCGCACAATCTGAAAAAGCCGCTCAAACCGTTGTTTGTGGTGCCAACTACCTCAGGAACGGGGTCCGAAGTGACCATGGTGGCTGTTATTTCGGATACGAAAAAACAGGTTAAAGTTCCTTTTACTTCTTATTTTCTCATGCCCAATGCAGCCATTCTTGATCCACGGATGACAGTGACCTTGCCGGCGCATTTGACGGCCATGACCGCAATGGATGCGATGACGCATGCGATAGAGTCCTATACCTGCCTGGCGAGTAACCCGGTGAGTGAAGTGTATGCCTTTAATGCGGTAAAAAAAGTGTCGGCGCATCTGCTCAATGTCATGGATAAACCGACCGATGCAGAAGGACGGTTGGCATTGGCTGAGGCTTCAACGATGGCGGGCATTGCTTTTTCCAACGCCATGGTGGGTCTGGTGCATGCCCTGGGGCATTCGCTGGGGGCGGTAGCGCATCTGCCGCACGGCTTGTGCATGAACCTGTTCCTCCCTTATGTGTTGGAATATAATCAGGAATTTATTGCGCCGCGCTTAGGGGAGCTGTTACTGGCAATCGGTGGGGCAGAGATGTATGCCGCAACACCGTCTGAAGCACGTGCAGGTCGAACCATTGAGGTGGTGCGGCAATTACGGGATGCTATCTATCAGCGAAGCAAATTGCCACGTACCTTAAAAGAATCTGGCAAGGTGACCCGGGATCAACTCAGTCAGATCGCTGAAATGGCAGTAAATGACGGTTCAATCCTGTTTAATCCCAAAGAAGCCGATGTCGGCGATCTGCTGGCCTTGTTGAATCATGCATGGTCCTGATCAGGTACGGTACTGAGGTGTGCGTTGATTGAATTACTGACAGCGGCAACGCCTAATGGCCACAAAATCTCCATTGCTCTGGAGGAAATGGCGTTGCCGTACACAGTACGGACGCTGCGATTGTTGAATTTAGAACAAAAAGAGCCCTGGTTTCTGGCACTAAATCCGAATGGTCGAATTCCGGTGATCGTCGATCATTCGCAGAATGATCACGTGGTGTTTGAATCAGGGGCAATTCTTTGGTACCTTGCGGAAAAGACAGGGCTTTTTTTGCCGGATTCGCAGCAGGACCGTTCGCTGGCGCTGCAGTGGCTGATGTGGCAGATGGGGGGGTTGGGACCCATGCAGGGGCAGGCCAATGTCTGGTATCGCTATATGCCCGACAAAGTGCCGTTGGCTATAGCCCGTTATCAGAATGAGACCCGGCGGCTATACGAAGTCCTGGATCGTCGCCTGGCTAGCGTAGACTATCTGGCGGGTACCTATTCAGTGGCTGATATGGCGGTATGGCCCTGGGTCAGAATTCATGACTGGGCCGGTGTGAGTATTGAAGGGTTGAACCACTTGCAGCGCTGGCTGAAGGTGATTGCCGAGCGTCCAGCGGTGCAGCGTGGTTTGCTGGTGCCGCCACAGGAGGCTGAGCAGGACGTGTCGAAAATCCGGACGATGCTCCAAGGGGTCACAGAAGCGGCTGTCGGGAAGACGTGATGCCGATAGAGAGTTGCTGTGGATCTGTCGGTTCAGTCAACATTAACTTAATGATTAGTTAGGAATACGTTGTGAAAGCCAAAGTTCAATGGATCGATAATGTCAGTTTTATGGCGATTTCCGGGAGTGGACATGCGGTGGTGGTGGATGGTCCTCCAGATCATGGTGGCAGAAATTTAGGGCCAAGGCCGATGGAAATGTTGCTGATGGGCGTGGGTTCCTGTAGTTCATTCGATGTGGTTTCTATCCTGAAAAAATCCCGGCAGCAGGTTGTAGATTGCCATGTCGAGTTGACGGCGGAGCGGGCGGACGCCGTACCAGCCGTGTTTACGGCGATCCACATGCGTTTTACCGTGCGGGGCTATCAACTCCGGTTGCACACGGTAGAGCGAGCTGTGACCCTGTCGGTGGAAAAATACTGCTCGGCGGCCGTGATGCTCAGAACGGCAGGGGTGGTCATTACGCATGAAACCGTGGTTGAAACGCCGGAATTTCCTGAGTCCTGCGATTGTGTATCGCCACAGGATGGTCAAGGCAGCTAAAAATCCAGTGCACTTGCACAGAGAGAGGCGTATAGTCAGTTAAGTCTGTTGGTGTTTGTGGATCTTGTCACAAATAAAAAAACCGTTCGACTGGGTGGGTAGTCAAACGGAGCAGACTTAAAAACTGCGGACTTACGGGATCGAGGGAATTCCGTTGCTATTCTGGACTACAGTCACTCTGTTATCGGTCAATGACAGGGTGATAACCAGACAAGCTTTAAGTCTACGCAGCATGGATGGGCAGTTTGTGGGTTTGGGGCCACTCGTGCGCCGGCCTGCTGAACCCAATATAACAAATAATATTCGCTAAACTTGATAAATTGTCCGACAATCTTCATTTTTTCTGGCTATTTGCTTTTTTTGGATGAAATAACGTCGAATTGTCGGACAAGTTGTGGTTTAGTGATGGTGTCCCCCGGCACCGTGAACGTGACCATGATCCAGTTCTTCAGTCGTTGCCGGACGAATTTGCAGTATTTCGACTTCAAAATGCAGATTCTGTCCGGCCAAGGGGTGATTGCCGTCCAATGTTACTTCGTTATCATCAACTGCGACTACAGTGACCACTTGCATGCCATTGCTGGTTTCGGCATGAAACTGCATGCCGGGTTCTATTGGTTCAACGGTGTCGAACATGGACAATGGTACTTTTTGAATCATGGCCTGGTTGAATTCTCCATACCCAGACTCCGGAGGAATGGAGATCTGGAACTTGTCACCCAAGATTCGACCATCCATTGCATTCTCCAGTCCCGGAATAATCTGACCGTGTCCGTGGATATACACCAGAGGTTCCTGTTGCTCTGACTGATCAATAATCTCACCCTCAGCATTTTTGAGGGTATAGTGCATGGAGACTACGGAATTTTGTGCAATTTTCATTTATTTTTGCGAGAAAAACATTCCAGTGAATGGAGTGTCGGGATAGCGCTGATCCATGGATCACCGGCCTCGCTGCCTCCTTAAATGCTGAGTGCTATCTGCGATTGAATGGTGAAAAGCAACTCATTGAATATCAGTAATAAGTTGTTTTGTTGAAAGGTAAAAGGTGTTTGAACCCCGTACGACGCAGAGTATATCAGTAAACTTGCAACTGCTCTTGCTCGCTACTGAAAAAAAGGGAAAATCCCAAGGGACAGCCACCAGAAACAAGTACTAACTGTCTCTGGTGGCCAACGCGTTGAATGACCTCTGTTGCTCTAGAGGCTAGCGGCGGCTGTGGTCTCATCACTCTGCTTGGGAGTTTCGCCGACGGTTTGGTCCGTTAAAGAGGGATGTGCGTTGCCGCCTAAGGTTTTGGCCCAGTCGCCGTATTTGGCGATCAAAGCTTCCCGACGTTCCGGATCGAAATTGATTTTGGAAAAATCCCCCTGGTAATGCTCAATCACCCGCCGATCCATGATTTCAAACCATAACTGTGGCATATAAGCTGGCAAGAGCATGGAGGCATAGCCCCCTGGCAATTGTGGAGCCTCGGCAAAATGCCGTAGTGCCTGAAAACTGCGTGCCGGGTAAGCGTGATGATCCGAATGGCGTTGCAGTTGATAGAGTACCAGGTTAGTGACTTGATAATTGCTGTTCCAGCTATGTTCCGGTCGGGTGCGTTCGTATTTGCCCTGCGCATTCTTTTGCCGGAGTAATCCATAGTGTTCAATGTAGTTAACGACTTCCAGCAGGCTGGCTCCGTAGGCACCCTGAACCAGGAGGAAGGGGATGGCGCGGGGACCGCAAATCAAGGTAATGGTGCCCATGAATCCGGCAGTAATCGCCCAGCCCTGTAATAGTTCATTATCAACGCTCCAGAAGGATTTGCCTTTACGGGCAAGGCGTTGAGTTTCAATATCAATGGCAGATTTAACGCCACCGATGACGGTTCTGGGGAGAAATTTCCAGAAGCTTTCGCCCATACGGCTAGAGGCAGGATCCTCTGGCGTGGCGACCCGTTTATGGTGGCCAAAGTTATGTTCAACAGCAAAGTGGGTATAAAACGTTGGTGCCAGTGCCAGCATGGCGGCAATGCGGTTATGGCGTTCGTGTTTATGTCCAAGTTCGTGGCCGGTGACAATGGCAATGCCATTCAGCGCACCGACGGAGATGGCCAAACCCAGTCGGTCTGCCATGGGTACGTTATCACGGGTGGCGAGCCACGTACCCAACAGGGTCATGACATACTGGGAAGGAATGAACGCCTTGGTAATCCAGTTATAATAAGGATCTTCTTCCAGTGCCTGCATGGCATCTTCCGGCGGATTGCTGGCATCTTCTCCCAGCCAGCGATCCAGTGCAGGAATAACGCCATGAACCAGTAGCGGTCCAGTCCACGCCAGTGCCCGCAATTTTTTGGGAGCGATCGCATAGGCGGTCATGGCCGCTATGCCGATCACCGGCAAGGCGGGGCTGAGTAACCATTTGTAGCGTTTTGGATCTTTCCACGCCGGTTTTCTGGTTTTCTTCAGCGCTTCTTCTACGTGCTCATCGGCCATTTTGCTGCCCATGGGGGTGTCCTCGTGTTATTGACCAATTCATTGTAGTTAATGTCTCAGTCGTTGATGGAGTGTTTGAATTGACAACCCGGGGATATTTTCTGACAATGAAAACTCTGAACAGAGGGAGGTTGAGATGTCTGCGACGGCGATTACCTTACCCGGCTATTATGTTCGACAAATTCTCGAACAGGTGAGTGCTCTGGCACTGGATAAGGCTGAATGGCTCAGAACCTTCGGTCTGCGGCCAGAGCAACTGTCAGACGCTTATTTGACCTTGGATTTACAGACGTTTCGTCAAATGGTGCGTAGTGTGCTGATACTGACGCAGGAGCCGGGGATCGGCCTGTTGGTCGGGGCGAGTTTACTGGCCAATACGCATGGTATTTTGGGTTATGCCGCCATGAATAGTGCGACGATTCGTCAGGTGGTGGCGTTGTTTGAAAAATTCATGGTATTGCGGACAACATTGGTATCCTTACAGGTGCAGCCTCAGGCCAATGGGCTGTTTCTGAATTTTGTGCCACAGTGGCCTCTGGAAGAGGTCAGTGGTGTCATCATCGAAGCGGTGGTGTTGGCCATTAAAAATGTGCTTGATTTTATTACCATGGGCAATTGCCAGATTGAGGCGGTGCATTTTACGGCAGCCACGGGGAGTCAACAGTTAGCGGAACAATTGTTCAGATGTCCAGTGGCTTACGGAATGACCCGTGATGGATTTCTGATTCCTCTTTCAGTTGTGGACAAGCCATTGAAGATGTCGGATCCGGCTACTTTTGCCGATGCCCAACAAATTTGCCAGCGTGAACTCAATCGGTTACAACCGCAACATCTGCTGAGTGTAAAAATACGCCAATTATTACTGGAGCGACAGGCTGATTTTCCGGGGCTGGAGGTCGTTGCCCGCATGGTATTTCTGACGCCACGGACCTTACACCGACATCTACAGCGTGAGGGAACCTCATTTCAGCAACTTCTTGAAGAGGTTCGGCATTTGCTGGCCGTAGAACATCTTAAATCAGGGCGTCTGAAAATTCAGGATATTGCTTACACCCTGGGGTATAGCGAAACAGCCAGCTTCCGGCGGGCTTTTAAACGCTGGGAAGATTGCTCGCCGCAAGACTTTCAACGTAAATGGCTGCACCACTGTGTCCCTGTTGCCAGCGGTTGTGCATGGTCTGAAAAGCCTGTTCCAGATGCCGAGTGAAGCGGATGGTGTCAAACAGGGGTAACTGGCGTTTATACAGCGCCAGGTGTTTCTTATAAACAATCAACTGTTGCGGGTTATTACTGAGGCTAATGGCTTTGTCCATATACTCGGTCATGGTACGGCAAATGAGTGAAGGCATGTGACAGGCCTGCAGCAGACTGGTCGACATACGCCCGGAAAAGCTCTGACCGGCACAGGTCAACACCGGTGCCCCGGCCCAGAGCGCATCACTGGTGCTGGTTCCGCCATTGAAGGGCAGTGTGTCCAGAATCAAGTCCACTTGTGCCAGTCGGGCGAGGTGCTGGGCATACTCCAGTTGGCTACCAAAGAAGAGCCGTTGACTGTCCACTCCCTGTTGGGACGCGGCTGTTTTGAGATTTTCAATCTGTTGCGGATTTTCACCCAACAGCCACAGGATAATCCGAGGATTGGCCTTAAGTATTTGCATCCAGACGCTAAACATGTCGGGATTGATCTTATAGCTGTTGTTAAAACTGGCATAGATGAGGGCCTCTTGCGGTAGTCCGTAATCCGCACGCATTTTCAGGGGGGCAATGCGACGTTTGCTGTCATTGGCCTGAAAACTGTCGGGCATATAAACCAGATGTTCCTGGTAATGGATCGCTTGATCCGCAGGGACAAGGTGTGAGTCGGCAATCAGGTAATCGATATAAGGAGCACCGCTGGTTCCGGGAAATCCCAGATAGTTGACCTGGACTGGGGCCAGACGCTGGGCAAACAGACTCATCCGGCTATGCGCCGTATGCCCTGTCAGATCAATGGCGATATGCAGGCCCATTGCCTGTGCCAGACTGACAATGGCCGAATCAGTCTGATTATAGACGTCATGAAAATACTCGACGTTTTGTTCGATACGTTGACGCATAGCGTCCTTTGTCGGAATTCCGAAGGAAAAGACATGAATTTCAAAATGTTGACGATCATGGCACTCCAGTACCCCCGCCATCAGGAAACTTAAGGCATGGTTGCGAAAATCCGCAGAAAAATAACCAATACGTACCCGGTGCGAGGTGCGTTGTGAGGGTGGGTGGGCCGAGTTTGCCATTTTTCCAGGGAGGGGGGGGGCACTGGATTTACTGTAGTCCTGAGCGATTTTTAATTGCAACGCCGGATCATCCGTCAACGATAGAGCAAGAAAGGGGAAAAAAGAAGCACTATTCGTTTGCAAAATCTGGGTGATTTGTTCCCAATGCTGCCAGTTGCATAAACGCATTTCAGCGGTAATCTGTTCGCCGGCCAGGAAATCAATGTGTTCATCGAGGGCAGCGGCAGTAGCAAACGCCTCAATCGCCTGATTAAACAGTTTTTGCTCTTTATAGATAATGCCCTGTACAAACCAGGCGTTGGCAAAAGTGGTGGTGAGCTTAAACAGCTCGTTTAACAGCAATTGGGCTTCAGTAAAGCGGTTCAGCAGCCGCAGTGTGTTGGCACGGTTGTATAGAAGTTCAACTGGATATTCCGCATTCAACCGTTGCGCCTGAGTATAGGCTTCCAGAGCATTTTCATAGGCGACCATCTGTTTATAGGCATTCCCCATGTTGATCCAGGTTTTGGCCATGGGTTGCAAATCAATGGCTTTGCGGTAAGCGACAATGGCCGCATCATTTTGTTTCAGGTAACAGTAAAGATCGCCTTGCAGATGCCAGAGTTCAGCGTCGTTCTGCTGCTGGGTGAGTACATGCCTGACGTCAGCCATGGCTTCCTGATAGCGTCCGGCTTTGGTGAGCACTTCGGCACGGCGCCGGTAGGCCATCTGCACCTCAGGGTCAATGCGAATGACTTGACTAAACGCATCAATAGCCTCTTCTAACTGCAGTTGTCCAAAATACGCCAGTCCGAGATGAAAATACAAAGTCGCCTGGTGATCGTGCAGTTGCTGTGCTTGCAGCAGCACAGCAATGGCTTCCTGCCAGAGACACTGTTGCAGCTTAATGACGCCGACCATGTGCAGGGCATCATAATACAGTGGGTCTGTCTGTAATATTTGCTGATAGATGGCCAGTGCCTCATCCAGACGGTTTTGTTGGTGTAACGCCATGCCCTGTTCGAGTAGTGGGCGTAGCGGGGAGGTGGTGTCTTCACTAGTAGCGGTCACAATGAATGTCCTGAAGTGTGCCTAGAGTCGGTCGGCCTGTTGGCATGGAAATATTAATGCTGAATTATACAGCCCTAAGAATAGCGAGAACTAGCGAACTTTGCCTGATGACATTTACAGCCTTACAGTGGCGTTATTTAATGATAGTCCGCTTGATTCCAGAACAAGAAATATCAGGATGATTTGCGGATTTGCAGAATTTGATACAAGCCCGCAAAATGAGTGGTTTTCTGTATCTGTATTTCAGGAAACTCTTGATACAGCCAGGAGTCAAGGTGATGTGCCCAAAGATCGTGGGCAAAGGGTTCGAGGAAACGAAAGACCAGGGCAACCAGTGGCCGCAGGGGGTGCAGGCGAGCCGGACGATGGTAGTCAACAATGATCAGCAGTCCGTCGGATTGCAGCACCCGCAATGCCTCAGCTACGGTTTGTCGACGTACCGGTTCCGGTTGTTCATGCAGCAGGAAAAACAGCAGCGTCTTGGAGTAATGTGCCGAAGGACAGGGGATATTCTGACTGTCCGCTTGCAATAACCGCAGACGGTGGTGCTTGTGGGGGTGACTGTTTTTGCGTTGAACTTGCAGCAATTGCTCAGCGACCACATCCAGGACGGTCAGAGATTCATTGTCTTGCAGATCGTCGAGCAGATCATGGCTTAAGGAGCCGTAGACACAGGCAATCTGTAGCAAATGGCCTGTGGGGCCTTGCCGGAGCAGCATTCTTGTACGGTCTTTCAGACGTTTATATTGTCCGAATAAAATCAGTTGTACCAGAAAGTGATGATCCCAGAAACGTATAGCAGAAGGGGCAACATATGCCCAGTGATAATAGCGGATCAGGTAATCAGGTACAGGAACAGCAGTAACTTTAACTTTAGTGAGAGGCTCTAAGGAGTCGGTCATAGATCGTCAGCCACAGGCCATGTTGAGGGGGGGTTTCT
The DNA here is from genome assembly GCA_021781515.1 of Pseudomonadota bacterium. Classification (GTDB taxonomy): domain Bacteria; phylum Pseudomonadota; class Gammaproteobacteria; order Pseudomonadales; family Moraxellaceae; genus JAJXWR01. The sequence continues at coordinate 6,892 of JAJXWR010000038.1, read as the reverse complement.
ACATAGATCAATGGCTCGGGCCACTGGTCGGCTATACGCAGGCAGTCATAGAGTGCCTGCGCATAACGTTCGGCAGTCGTAGGCATTTCCAGCCAATGGCAGGGCCAGCGTGGAGGCTGTGCCGACAGCACTACACTCGGTTGTGCCGGCGTGAAATTCACCCCCGTCATCTGCTCAGAAGTCAGCAATTGCAAGGGTTTAGCCGGTGCATAATGTTTATCCAGCAATCCCGGGCTCTGGGTGTCCCTGGCCTGTCGCAGGGTTAAGGGTGCAAAACCCAACACCTCGCTTAACTGTTCTGAACTAATCATTCCCGGACGCAGAATAACTACCGGGTGAACCGTCAGGTCAAGAATTGTTGATTCCATCCCGCAGATACAGGGGCCGGCATCGATAATGGCGTCAATTTGTGTGCCCAGATCATCGATGACATGCTGTGCCGATGTGGGACTGATGCCACCAAACCGGTTAGCAGAAGGCGCACATACCCCGCCGCCGAGCATGCCCAATAAATCCAGCGCCACAGGGTGAGCCGGCATTCGTAAAGCGACTTTGGGTTGACCTCCCGTGACCCAAGGTGACACATGGGGCGCTGCTGGGAGAATCAGACTTAAAGGGCCGGGCCAGAAAGCATCGATTAGTCGCTGAACCAGGCTATCCACAGCAACGGGAAGTGCAGCACTCCACTGAGAGACTTCAATGCGGTTGCTGATGTGTACAATGAGCGGGTGATTGCTGGGGCGTGCTTTTACCTTGAAAATTTTTTGCAGCGCTACTTCTTGTGAGGCCAAACCCGCCAGTCCGTAAACGGTTTCTGTGGGCAGACCCACAATCCCCCCTTGCTTCAGTATCCTGGCGGCGGTGGCGAGATCATTTTTTGAAGTAGATAGATGGAGCAAAATGGCCTCAACAGAAAAGGGATGGCATAAAAATGCGGTTCCAGTGTGTTGATTGTGCCAGTATTTAATAGTTCCTGCAATGTTATGTCAACCAATCTCTGCAAGAATCCATGCAATCTATCCCAGTGAAGGAAAGCAGGAATTTGACTGTATAATATTTTAACCACAAATCAGCAAAAACAGCCCTTGCATTCTCTCTTTCTGAGAAAGTAAGCCCGCCTTGCAAAGGTATAATGGGGTAGTGAGCGAATACTTGTTTTTTTGTCTGTAGGACAGTGGTTATGGTTTTGTTTAGAGTGGTATTATCCCTAAAGGGAATTTCTGTGAGTCGTCGTTGAATCTTCTGGAACATTAAATCATGCTTGATCCTAAATTGGTGCGCAGCCATCTGGATACTATCGTTGAACGTCTGAAAATCCGGCATTTTGTTCTGGATACGGATTATCTGCAAAATCTTGAAGCGCAACGCCGGGAGGTTCAGACCGAGTCGGAACAGTTGCAGGCAGAACGTAATCGCAGTTCTAGAGAAATTGGTCAGTTACGTAGTGATTCAGAACGGGTGGACGCACTGATGCAGCGAATGCAGACGGTAAACAGTCGGCTGGAGGTATTGAATAGCCGACTGGCAGATATTCAGACTCAGTTGGAGGATTTTTTGCTGGGAATACCTAATCTGCCGCATTTATCGGTTCCTGAAGGAAAAAACGAGACAGATAACCTCGAATTGCGCCGAGTGGGTCAGGTGCGTCATTTTCCTTTTGCGGCAAAAGATCATGTTGATCTTGGAGAAGCTGCGGGTCTGCTGGATGCAAAGGCAGGTGTCAAATTGACCGGAGCCCGATTTACGGTATTGAAAGGCCGGTTGGCCAGATTACAGCGGGCGCTGATTCAGTTTATGCTGGATATGCATACGCAAGAACATGGTTATACTGAAGTTTATGTGCCTTATCTGGTGAATGCGGACAGTTTGCGCGGCACTGGCCAATTGCCAAAATTTGCTGATGAGTTATTTCGCCTCACTGGCGAGCGGCCTTACTATCTGATACCGACGGCAGAAGTGCCGGTCACCAATCTGGTGCGGGATGTTATTGTAGAGGAAGCAGAACTGCCGTTGCGCTGGGTATGCCATACCCCTTGTTTTCGTTCGGAGGCAGGTAGCTATGGAAAAGATACCCGAGGTATGATTCGCCAGCATCAATTTGAAAAAGTTGAATTGGTGCAGATCGTTAAGCCGGAAGATTCCAGTGCAGCGCATGAACAGTTAACGGCGCATGCGGAAGCGGTTTTACAGAAACTTGAGTTGCCCTACCGGGTGGTTAATTTGTGTGGGGGGGATCTGGGATTTTCCGCAGCTAAAACCTATGATCTCGAAGTCTGGTTGCCGGGCCAGCAAAAATACCGTGAAATCTCCTCCTGTTCAAATTTTGAGTCATTCCAGGCCAGGCGGTTACAGGCACGTTGGCGACCCCGTGATGGGAAAACGGAATTGGTGCATACGCTGAATGGGTCGGCCTTGGCTGTGGGCCGTACGCTGGTGGCTATTTTGGAAAATTATCAGGATGAAAATGGGCACGTGGCGGTACCTGGTGCACTGGTGCCTTATTTTCGCGAGTATCAGGTGTTTTGATGGAGGCAATTACTGAATGGAGCGCAGGCCTAAAAGTGGGATCACGGCATGGATTATTTACCCTTAGCGGTTGATCTGCGGCAGCGGGAGGTGCTGGTCGTTGGTGGTGGTCAGGTGGCGTTGCGTAAAGTGCAGTTGTTGTTACGTGCGGGTGCAGTAGTTCGCCTGGTGGCGCCGGATATCCATCCGCAGTTGCAGGACATGGCCAGTGAGACGTCGCAACTGTGCATTGAATCCCGAGTATTCACGGCGACTGATCTTCAGTCAAAGCGATTGGTGGTGGTGGCTACGGCGAATGCTACATTGAATCATGAAATATCCGTCCTTGCTGAGCAGGCTGGGATACTGGTGAACGTGGTTGATCAGCCTGAACGTTCCAACGTTATTTTTCCAGCGCTGGTTGATCGTTCGCCACTGTTGATTGCCATCAGTTCTTCAGGGAGTGCTCCGGTACTGGTGCGTTACGTGCGAGCACAGCTTGAATCCTTGTTTCCAGCAGCCTATGGTCATCTGGCGACTATGGCAGGGAAATGGCGGCATCGGGTCAGGCAGCAGTTGAGCAGTGTTACTGAACGTCGGCGTTTCTGGGAACAGATGTTGAGTGGGCAATTTGCTGAACTGGTTTTTCAGAACCGTCCCAAGGAGGCCGAACAATGGATTGAACAGGCGCTGACTCGGCAAGCGATGCCCAAAGGTGAGGTTTATCTGGTCGGAGCCGGCCCAGGGGATCCAGATTTATTAACTTTTAAAGCCTTGCGTCTGATGCAACAGGCGGATGTTATTGTTTATGACCGGTTGGTTGCCCCTGAGATCATGGAGCGCTGTCGTCGGGATGCTGAGCGGATCTATGTGGGCAAGGAACGTAAGGAACATACATTAGCACAACCAGAAATCAATCAGTTGTTAGTGAAACTTGCTTTACAAGGGAAGCGGGTGTGCCGCCTTAAGGGGGGAGACCCGTTTATTTTTGGGCGGGGTGGGGAAGAGATTGAACATTTGGCTCAACATCATATTGCCTTTCAGGTGGTGCCGGGTATCAGTGCAGGGAATGGATGTGCGGCTTATGCCGGTATTCCCTTGACGCATCGCGATTATGCTCAATCGGTGCGCTTTGTGACCGGGCATGTCCGTGAAGGGGGGCAGGTATTGCCTTGGCAGGAACTAGTGCATGAGCAACAAACCTTGGTGATTTACATGTCGTTGACTGGGTTGGCTGAGATTTGTCAGCGGTTGCAGGAATACGGAATGCGCCAATCAATGCCGGTTGCATTGATTGCCAGAGGAACTTATCCGGATCAGCAAGTGATTACCGGAACATTGGTGACTATCGTTGAGCGGGTTGCTGCTGCAAATCTGCATGCGCCGACCTTGACTATTGTCGGCGAAGTTGTTTCACTGCGTGAACGGTTGCAGTGGTTTGCCTGAAAGTTGTAGTTTGTAAGTTGTCGGACAATTTATGAAATGTTACAGTTTTTGAAGGTGTTTGAAAGGGAAGCTGAAAGCATCTGTTAAAGTGGTTTCAAGAAGATGCTTTTAGTCTTATGTTAAAGAAAAGTTTTTACTTTTTTGATACAATTCCGTAACTTGGAAAGTGTATATTGTGCCGGTCAGGGCTTGCCAAGTGGCGGGTTCCCACTAAGCTTATGGATAGGCGACCGGAAATACGGAGGTTATTATGTCAGTCAGTACCGAATTTGAAGTGCGCCTGAGTCATCCTGTGAGTATGCAGGAAATGTGGACTCAGCTTGAAGGTCGTGCTTTTGTATTGGGGGTTCCTAATGCGAAAGGGCAACATATAATGATGCTGGGAGACAAACGCTGGTTTATTGAACAAGGGGAAGCGCGTGCTGGAGATCGCGTACGGGTGACGCGGATGATGGAACAAATTCTGGTGGTTGAGCGTATTGAGGCATGAAAACCGAACCTGAAAGCCGGCATCAATTGTAATCGGCAGTTACGCCGATTGATTAGGTGCAGGATGTCGTTTTGTCTGAGTGGATTTTAATGAGTTGCAATTGACCAAAGTGTGAGCGTAAGCCCTTGGCTTTAGCCATGGGGTGAGCGGATGCAGCCTAGGTATTTAGGTCGTAATAACAATCAAGTAAAATTGTACTTTGTACAAGAATGCCGTTCCATACAAATCGACGGTAATGTCACCTGTTCCTGCAAATACCCTGTGGTTTGGTGCCGCATTGGAAGTCATCAAACCATTGATTAAACAACAGAAATATGTCTAATGGCAAAACAAGATAAGTAAATTCATGTTATGGCGGCACGATAATGTGAGTGTGTTATCGCTACAAAAAAACTATGGGCGTAGTGTGAGTATATGCGCCCCAGGGCGATTTATGAGTGAGTTGAAACGGAATACGACCACCGCAGACCTATACCAGGAAAAGTCTAAGTGTATGCGTCTATAGGTTTGGAGATGGACGTGGAAAAGTAGACCGTGATCCTTGCGCCATCACTTCGGGAGAAACAACTGTTTGTACCCAGAGGTCCCGCACACGCCTTGGCGCGAACCCGTGTCAGCCGATAAACTGCAAACCCGTTTGGCACCGTTGTCGTCGAGCCGGTCCTGTGCAAAAAGAGACGCTCGATGGGGTTGCCAAAGATCAGGATGAACTGCATAAGGTTAGACTGGAGGGAGTAATGGTAGTGATGGGTGATCCGCCCAATATGAACACATCTCCATTGCTTTCTGTATAAGTCTGTACCGTGTCAGATGAATTGGATTGTAAGGTGCCGTTGATATAGACCTGGACTGAACTGTTGCCGTTACTGGTAGAACTCTGTGCCAGGCCGACATCAATGCCGTCAACATTGGCGTGATAATAGATATTTCCCGACTGATCACTGGTTTCATACAACTGCAGGTTTTGTAAGCGTGCATTAGGTTCACTGCCGCTAGCGGGCAAGTAACAATTTCGTGAAGTAGGAAAGTTCCCCGCATCCTGATAAACGAAGGTCGTAATCACGCCAGTGGCGCTGACATAGAGATAATCCTGTTCGGTGGTCGTTTGTGTGGAATTATAGAGGGTGACGGTACGCGGAACCGAGTAGAGTCCTGCAAAACTCAGATCAACGGGAGGCAAGAGTTTGCCCTTGTAGCTGTTTGGGCCCGCAACAAAAGTACCGATAGGCGCATTAAAATATTCGGATTGGCCGCCACAGGCAGATAGTTCCATGACAATCGTGCAACAGAGGGCCAGCGGAGCAATTCCACGGCCAATCCGTAGCGCTTGCTGGATACAAGCTCCAAGTGGTGATCTGGGTAGGTTGAACACGTAAATCTCCCTGCGCAAACAGTCCTGAAAGTGTTATCTGGCTTCAGTGTAATTCATTCTACCATTTTGTTCCGTTACTGTTTTGTGCATCAGTAAATTTTTGCACGTAGCCTGCCCGATGATGCTAGATTGTCGTCACTGAAATTTGCAATTCCGGAAATAATCTATATAATGACCGGCTGTTATGGTTCCCCCATCGGTTTTCTCGCAACAGTGAGCAGAACAACCCCGCCAGGTTCGGAAGAAAGCAACGGTACCTGTAAACGGTGTGCCGAGGTCAGGCTGATGGGGGGGCCACCCTCTGTGTTTTTGAATACCATCCATGCAAAGCTGCTGAAACGCCGAAGCGCTGAAACAGAGGCTTTTGCGAAATTATAGTTTCAGTTAGAAATTGCAGGTTCAGTTAGAATGTCGGGAACTGGGCATCTTCTGGAGGCTCGCACTCCGAGCAATGGCCATTGCACTTGCGTTTAAACTCCTCAAGCATCTCACGGTCGATGCCATTAATGTGGTTCGTTATCCAGTCTTGCAGGAAGCGCTGGAACTGTGCAGCATCCTTCAGGCGTTCCTCGTCTGTCAGTAACTCCCCAAAGTAACGATGTTGACGAATCAGTTCAGCACGTCTTGACCAGTTGTTCAGGCAATACTCGGCCATACGTTCTTCGTTCATAAAATGAATATGGGCATACGCTAATAGCTCGTTGCGCCACGTGCTAACGTCAACATCTTTTCCAGAGTGAGCCGCTTTATTGACCTGTTTGATTAACTTGAAAAAATATTCATGTTCGCTATCAATGGTCTGTAGAATGCGGCCCTTGTTCTCTGATTTGTTTTTATCAAGCATAGTCAGTTGTCTGTATTGGTTGAAATGCCAAATCATCAAGGTTATTGCGCACAGTGTGCTGAAGTTATTTGTTATTTAAGAATTATGTGTTTCCAATAGCACGTCGCAATGTGTATAGTATTATTACTCAAGTTTCGGAGTTCATTTTTAAGAAAAAATTTCATATAACACAATGATTTTAATATAAAAAGCAGCCTATAAGTGATATAATTTTTGTTATCTAGACAAAAAACCA
>JAJXWR010000037.1 GCA_021781515.1 Pseudomonadota bacterium | reverse complement strand
TCTGGCCCGTCCGGTCGTCGAACCAAATTCATGGCCAACCCTTGCTAAATGCTCTCCCTGACTATCAAACAACTCGGTAGGAAACGGACCTCCACCGACCCGGGTGGTATAGGCCTTGGTAATACCCAGGATATAATCCAGATACAAGGGACCAAACCCGGAACCGGTACTGGTGCCCCCTGCCGTGGTATTTGACGAGGTCACAAACGGGTAGGTGCCATGATCAATGTCCAGCAGCGACCCTTGAGCCCCTTCAAAGAGAATATGTTCGCCGCGCAAACGCATCTGATGCAGTTGTTCAGGAACATCCGCCAACAGGTTGCGTAACTGCTCACCAAACGCCAGCGCCTGTTCCAGAGTCTCCTGAAAATCCACCACCGGGACCTGGTAATAATGTTTCAGCTGAAAATTATGGTAATCGAGAATTTCCCCCAGCAGTGCCGCAAATTTTTCCCGGCGAAACAGATCACCGAGGCGCACGCCGCGCCGTGCGGCTTTATCTTCGTACGCAGGTCCAATGCCCCTGCCGGTGGTGCCAATCGCCCCTTTGCCACGTGCCCGTTCCCGCGCCTGATCCAGGGCGACATGGTAGGGTAAAATCAGCGGACAGGCCGCTGAAATACGCAGACGATCCCGCACGGGAACCCCTCTGGATTCCAGCGCATGGATCTCCTGGAGCAAGGCATCCGGAGCCAGCACCACGCCATTACCGATGAAACACTGTACCTGTTCACGCAAAATCCCGGAAGGGATCAAATGCAGGACTGTTTTTTCACCCCGTACCACCAGCGTATGCCCTGCATTGTGTCCACCCTGAAAGCGTACCACTGCACTAACGTCATCCGTCAGCAAATCGACAATTTTTCCTTTGCCTTCATCGCCCCATTGCGTACCCAGCACTACCACATTTTTTCCCATAACACCTGTTTCCTGCGCTTTGTTTAACCCCCTGCGTCTGCTGTCTGGTTTGATCAGCAGTTCAGGGTCGAAGTTGCCACTGCCCGGCCAGCCACACCAGTTCCTGATCCCCCGCCTCCAAAGGCACCGCTGCTTCTTCAGGGAACCTTTGCACCACCCGCTTTCCTGCCGCCCGCAACCGCTCAATAGATGCCACCAGTTCCGCCTGTTGACCCGGAGGGGCATAAATACAGGGCGGCTGCGTCTGATAACCACAGAGCATCAAGGCTTCCACACTGAACCCGGTGGCCGGTCGCGCCTGACCAAAAGCAGCGCCAACCGCATCATAGCGCCCGCCTTTTGCCACCTCAAACCGATGATTATCCGTATAGGCGGCAAAAAAAAGTCCGGTGTGATAGTGATAGCCTCTCAACTCGGCCAGATCTACATAAAGTTCCACATCCGTAAAACGCTGCGTCAGATAATCCACCACCCGCTGCACTTCGGCCAAGGCATGAACGACCTTTTCCGGGGCCTGTTGCAAGGACTGCCGAGCAAGATCCAGCACCGAAGGGTCGCCAGACAGTTCCAGCAAGGCCGCCAGTCGCTGACCTTCCGGCGTAGCAACATCAACAACTTCGGCGAATTCCGCCCGAGCCTTGCGCTGCAAAATCGCAAAAATACGTTCAATCAGCACCGGCTCCAGCGCACAGGATTCCACCAGTCCCCGCAATATGCCCACATGCCCCAATTCCAGGATAATCCGCCGACAACCGGCCTGCTGCAATGTCAGCACCAACAATTCAAGCAACTCCAGATCCGCCTCCAGCCCGGCGTAACCATAGAGTTCACAACCAAACTGCACCGAACAGCGCGAGGCTCCCAGGTGTTTAGCCTGGGTACTGACCACCGTTCCCGCATACGCATAACGACGCACGCCTGATGCAGCCTGGCTGGCATCAATCCTGGCCACCTGTGGCGTGATATCTGCCCGCAATCCCAACGATCGGCCAGAAAGCGGATCCATCAGGGTAAAGGTACTCAACGCCAGGTCATGACCAACACCGGTCAGTAAAGACTCCCGAAATTCCAGCAAGGGCGGAAACACCAGTTCATAGCCATAACGGGCATAAAGATCCAGCGCCTGACGCCGTAGACTCTCCAGCGCCTGCGCCCGGGCGGGCAAGACGTCCTGGACGCCCTCCGGTAACAGCCAACATTCCTGATTTCCCTGTACCTTCACCACTGCCTCTTCACCCCAATAAAAAGTGCGCACCGCATCGGTTATATAATAACATGCCGGGCTAATTTTGTTCCCCCTATCCATAGCAACTAAAAGCATAAGTGCAGAATTTTGTTCTGGATACCCGCATTATTTCCGGCAATCTCTGTTCACTCGACCAGAACTGGAAACACCAACGCCAGCAATTGATCTGACTTGCAAGCGCTAATTGCTCTGAAATCCAGGCACATCCCTGTGTACGCCGAACTTCACCACCCGTGGCTTAATGGCAAAAAAAATTGAATGGCGATACTGTCGGCTATCACGCTATCCGCCCAAGGCGACTGATTTTTTGAGAAGCAGAACGTGAACTCCCGTCAATCCGCTGCAAAATGCGCCCTGCGGTGGCCGTCGGGTCACAACGCTACGGTATTCCCGCAGGTATTCGGGACTTGATCGTACAGGCTAATGGTTTTGTGGGGTTGCTGTTTTTAAATGCGAAATGTTTTGCTCATCGGGTGCGCTGAATGCACCGAACCGGATGAGATCACAGATACACCGATTGAGTTCCTGGGGATTAGCGGTTGGAGAGTATATCCAGTGACGAGGCATCCAGTAACGAGGCCCCCTGTTGCATCAATGTCGACTGATTATCCGCCACAACCAGGGCAACCATAAACTCGTCAATACACCATTGAGCATCATGCCCAATGCCGCATAGGCCCCCATACGGGCACCCTGACGCAACGCCACGGCTGTCCCTATGCCATGTGCCGCCAGGCCCATGGCCACCCCACAGGCCGGTGCCGACACCCGTGTCGCCAATAACCAGGGGGCCGCAATTCCTCCGATCACTCCACTGATCCCGACAATGACCGCCGCCAGTCCCTGGGGGGCATGCACCAATGCAGCGACCGGCAGACAAAAAGGCAAGCTGATCGCCCGTGTCAGATAAGCCCGTTGAATCATCGGCCCCAAATGGAATCCCCACGCCAGAACAAAGGCGCTGGCGGAGGCCAGGAGTGAACCGGGTATCAAGGTCAACAGCAGCGGCCGGGCAGCTTCCAGAATACGCTGACGCTCACGAAACAGTGGCACCGCCATACCCACGGTCAAGGGACCGGCCACCCATATCAGTGGTTCGGTGGCTTTATGGTAAGTGGCCACCGTCTGGTGACTGAGCAGCACTAACACCACCAACACCAGCACACTGGTCAACATCGGTTGCAGCAACAACCACCCGGAACGTTCCTGCAGATTATCCGCACCCAGATAGACCAGTACAGTCACCGGCAACCAGATCCACACCATCCATTCTTGCCCCATGGCGACTAAAGCCTCCGTTCCCGTTGTTCAAGAAACTGGTACAGATAAGCAGCCGCATACAGGGGAATAAAGGTCGAGAGCAACAACGTCAGACAAAAACCCGGCCAATGGGCCTTGATTTGCGGCCATACCGCAATGACGCCTACCGAAGGCGGTAATAAAAACAGCGTAAAGTGGCGTAACAGTAACGAAACACCGACATCCAGCCAAGGCGGAATCTCACCCAGCAGCAGCAGCGTCACAAATAACAGCAGCACCCCGGAAATGGCAGGAGGGACGGTCGGCAGCCAGTGTTGATGTAACCACTGCCCTAAAAAAAAATACAGTAAAAGTGCGCAAATACTCAACAAGACCGACTGCGCTGAACGAGCACTATAACGCATTACCCGCCGATATCCATGAGCCATTGTCCTCCGGGGCGGTATCAAGCACATCCGCTAGTTGCAGTCCTTCTGCCAGCAATAGCCGCTCCAGCGCTTCTGCCTGCATCTGGATTCGCAAAAGAAATTCTCCCGCTACCCCCACCGATTCCTGCAATACCACCTTGTGCGCAAACAGGCGGGCCCTTAATCCAGCAAATGCCGGCAACAAGCGCAAACGCAAAGGCACGGAAGCGCCCAGACGGGTGGCAATGGCCTGCAATAACGTCTCAATCCCCTGATCATGCAGCACCGAGACCCATACCCGTTCTGTCACGCCTTCTGCATTGACTTCCGCATGCGGCTCGACCGCCTCCAGACGATCAATTTTATTGAATACTTCCAGACAAGGCAAGGTGCCGGCTCCAACCTCCTGCAACCCTTCGGCCACCGCCGCCCGCTGCCGGTCACGTTCTGGATTACTGGCATCCACCACATGCAACAACAGATCCGCCTGCAGCGTCTCTTCAAGCGTCGCCTGAAAAGCATCCACCAGCGTATGCGGCAACTGCCGGATAAATCCCACCGTATCAACAAGCACCACAGTCCCAATCGTCGCCAGTTCAATCCGCCGCAGCATTGGGTCCAAGGTGGCAAACAGTTGATCTGCCGTAAACGCATGCGCTGCACTCAACCGGTTAAACAGGGTTGATTTTCCCGCATTGGTGTAACCCACCAGCGCCACCGCAGGAGTGGCGGATCTGAGACGGGCGGAGCGCCCCAATGCACGGGTACGCCGTACGTCTGCAAGACGTTGCTTTAACAGTGCCACCCGCTGACGTAATAAACGACGATCTGTTTCCAGTTGGGTTTCCCCAGGCCCCCGTAAACCAATCCCCCCTTTTTGCCGCTCCAGGTGCGTCCAGCCACGCACCAGCCGGGTGGCCAGATGCTCCAGTTGCGCCAGTTCTACCTGTAATTGCCCTTCGTAACTGCGCGCCCGTTGCGCAAAAATGTCCAGGATCAATCCGGTACGGTCAATCACCCGACAATGCAGCGCCGACTCCAGATTGCGCTCCTGGGCCGGGGTCAGGGTATTGTCCACCAGCAGGACTTCCACCTGTTCCTGCTCGACCCGTTGCCGCAGTTCTTCGACTTTTCCATGGCCCAGATAATACCGGGGATCCGGTCTGGGTCGACTGGTTCGTACATAATCCAGCATCAGCACCCCCGCCGCCCGGGCGAGTTCACGGAACTCAGACTCATCTTCTACCACACTCACGGCCTGCGCTCGCCCCGTCAGATGCGTATGCACCAGCAAGGCCCGCTCTCCGGACGCCGGACGCTCGAAATAATCCAAACCGTACTCCTGAGATCACCCAGGCCAATGGCACTGGGTTGATGGACTAATACGACTGGGAATCACTTTCTTCTTCAGTAAAATCTGCAGCCGAGTACACCCCTGCGGCATGCCCCGTCGCCCCAGGCAATGGTCCGCGCGGGTTACGGGCAGGCACTACTGTACTAATGGCATGCTTATACACCATCTGACTCACGGTGTTTTTCAACAGCACCACGTATTGATCAAAAGACTCCACCTGTCCCTGCAATTTAATCCCGTTAACCAGAAAAATGGACACCGGTATACGTTCTTTGCGCAACGCATTCAAAAACGGATCCTGTAACGTTTGACCTTTAGACATAATATTTATCTCCTGCAGCCGTCCAACACGGACATAAAAAAGGCTAACGCCTCCCGTATAACACCAAACAGATCACAAAACTGCCAGGGGCGAAAACAGTTCGTGGTTTCTTATCTGCTCAGCCAAAAAACATTTCCTCGCCATTTTGAGCCTTTTTCACAATTAGCGCAAGCTATGCCGCAATTTCCTCTACAGAACATGCGCCGGGATCCTGCGTTATCATCCCCCTAAAGCTACGCAACCAGGTCAGCTGACGTTTGGCCAGTTGCCGTGTTGCATACAAAGTCTGCTCTCGCATTGCCGCCGCCGTTAACGTCCCCTGCAAGTAACTCCATACCTGTCGGTAACCCACCGCCCGTAACGCTGGCAATTGTGCCTGCAAGTCTCCCCGTTGATACAGTGCCTCTACTTCCTGTACCAGACCCGCTTGCCACATCACCTCCAGACGCTGTTCAATACGCCGGTGTAACCATGAGCGGTCTTGCGGAACCAGCGCAAACCATAACGGCGTATTCGGCCAGGGCCAGTGAGTCTTGTCTGCGTCCTCTGCGTCCGACCGATACAACACCGACGAGGGCACCCCCGTCAGTTCAAAAATCTCCAGCGCCCGTTGAATGCGTTGCCGGTCATTAGGACTCAGGCGCAGCGCCGTTTGCGGATCAACCCGATACAGACGCGCATGCAACATCGGCCATCCCAGTTCAGCCGCTTCAGCATCGAGTCTTGCCCGCAGTGCGGCATTGGCCTCGGGTAACGCCACCAGTCCCTGCACCAGCACCCGGAAATACAGCATCGTTCCCCCTACCAGCACAGGAAGCTTATCACGCTGCAGGATGTCCGCCACCAGCGGACGCACTTTTTCTAAAAAAAGGGCCGCTGAAAACGGTTCTGCCGGGTCATGCACATCCACCAGATGATGCGGAACCTGCTGCATTTGTTGTCGGGTCGGCTTGGCCGTGCCGATATCCATTCCACGATAGACCATTCCTGAGTCTACAGAAACAATTTCTATCGGCAATCGTTCCGCAAGGGCCAGGGCCAACGCCGTCTTTCCTGAAGCAGTCGGTCCGGGAAGCAGCAATACCGGCCAGTTAACGTCCACGCAAAAACCACTTGTCCATGTCTTCCACCCGAAATTGCACCCACGTCGGCCGACCGTGGTTACATTGGCCGGAACGTTCGGTACGCTCCATGTCGCGCAACAACGCATTCATTTCCAGGAGTGACAGACGTTGTCCTGCCCGTACAGCGGCATGACAGGCCATGGTGGCCAACAATTGCATACACCTTGCCTCCAGTCGGTCAGAAAATCCATCCGTAGCAATGTCCGCCAGTACATCACGCACCAAAGACTCACCTTCACTGAGAGGAATTACCGCCGGCAAAGCCCGCAGGCTGAGCACCGTCGGGCTCTGACGGGATAACTCCAGCCCGAAGGACATCAATGCCTCTGCATGACGTTCCGCCAGCTCCGCCTCATGCGGTGCCACAGTCATTGCCTGGGGCAACAGCAGTGCCTGAGAAGCAATCTGCCGCCGCTCCCATCCCTGTTTAAGACGTTCATAAGCAATCCGTTCATGCGCCGCATGCATGTCGACAATCACCAGTCCCTGGGCATTTTGCGCCAGAATATAAATATGATGCACCTGCCCCAGCGCCATCCCCAACGGAGGAACCACTGGTGCAGTTTCGTCCGAAGACAAAGAAAGCGGCGTTTCTCCTGCCGCCGGTTCGGACAACAGAGCGACTTGGGCCCCTCGCTTTTCCAGTGCCCACATCAACTCACGCACCTGGGTCTGCCCAGGTGGAGCCGGTGGTACATAACGACTGAATGCGGCCTGTAAAGGCGGCGCTACCGGTTCTGCTGGCACAATTATGCTTATTTCCTCCGCCGTTGTCAGATGCTCTCCCCCGCCTCCACGAAGTTCCTCTGACGAAGAGGGCTCAGGTACTGTACGCAACGGATCAATAACACTGGACAACAAGGGAACTGCCAATGTCTGCCTGACCGAGCGCATGACAAACTCATGCACCAGTCGCTGTTCCCGAAATCGCACTTCCTGTTTCGTCGGATGCACATTCACATCCACTTCTGCCGGTTCCACCTGCAAATACAGCACATAGGCCGGGTGGCGGTTCTGAAAAAGCACTTCGCGATACGCATGGCGCACAGCATGCGTCAGGGTTTTGTCCCGGACAAAGCGGCCATTGACATAAAAATACTGCATATCCGGCTGTGCCCTGGAAAAAGTACCCTGCGCCACCCACCCGGTCATTGCTAATCCAGTGGCCGATGCCTGTACCGGAATACAGGCGGCCGCCATTTCTGTTCCCAGCACCTGCTGCAGCCGCCTTAATCCATCCTCGCTGCCAGCACCGCTCCTCAGGTTGAGCAATTCACGCTGATGGTGGCGCAATCGCAGCGACACCGCTACCGGACTCAGTACAATCCGGCGTACAACCTCCTGAACATGCTCCAGTTCTGTACTTTCTGAACGTAGAAATTTTCGACGCGCCGGGGTATTAAAAAACAGATCCGCCACTTCCACGGTCGTGCCTGGCCGATGCGCCGCCGGCTCCAGTTGCGCCACCATGTCCAGGCCCCGGACTTCGACTTTCCATGCCATCGCCGCCGCCAGCGTCCGCGACGTCAGACTCAAATGCGAGACTGACGCAATCGACGCCAGTGCCTCACCGCGAAACCCCAAGGTCCGCACTTCCGCCAGATCCTCCTGATCACGGATTTTGCTGGTCGCATGCCGGGCAAGTGCCAGTGGCATATCGTCCTCTGCAATGCCTGCACCGTTATCACGAATCCGGATCAACCGGACACCACCTTGTTCAATGTCCAGTTCAATCTCAGTCGCTCCCGCATCCAGTGCATTCTCCAGCAATTCCTTAACCACAGAAGCGGGACGTTCCACCACCTCACCAGCAGCAATCTGATTAGCCAGCCAGGGTTCGAGTACCTTAATTTGTCCCATTATATTCACTGATCCATGGCGTCATTCGCAGCCACTTTCCCAGAACGTTCCTGTTGCAGGGCGAAGCGACTACCGGGCAAAGGAAACTGCCGACAATAGGCAACGACACCACCCAGAATCGCTTTGGCTAGCTGCAGTTGATAGGCCGGTGCCACTAGATGCTTCTCTTCCGCCGGATTGGTAATAAATCCGTTTTCCACCAGCAGCGACACCATCCCTGGTTCTTTAAGCACCGCAAATCCTGCCTGCTCTACATGTGGTGAATGTAATGGACTAAACCGGTCCAGGCGCTGGATAATTTCCTGCCCCAGCCGCAAACTGTGTTCCAGCGATCCCTCGACCACCATTTCGGCCAACACATTGGCCAACACCCCATCATGCTCAGTCACATGGATGCCTCCCACCGCATCTGCACTGTTTTCCCGGTCGGCCAGTGCCCTGGCAAAACGGGACGTCGCGGTATTGGCACCTTTGAGCGACAGGGCAAATACTGAGGCCCCCTGTGCCTCTGCACTAGGCGAGGCATCCGCATGAATCGAAATAAAAATATCGGCATGATAATGCCGTCGGGCAATCTCCCGCCGTTCAGCCAGGGGAATGAAATAATCGTCAGATCGGGTCAGTTCCGGCTTTAGTCCTGGCGTATGCTGCATCAGCTCCTTCAATGTCCGGGCAATCGCCAGCGTCACATTTTTTTCACAGATGTGGCCCGGACCAATCGCCCCGGTATCCTGACCGCCATGCCCGGCATCAATGGCCACAATCACATCCCGACCCGATTTCTCTCTGGAAATATTGGCCTCTGCGGGAGGCGTTTGCGCAGGTTCCTGCACAGCAGCCGACATTGCTCCTTCTGCAGCACCCGAAGCAACAGCGGCAGGAACCGGCAAGGACGTTTTCTCTTTCTCCACCGTAACCGCATCTTTCACCACCGCCACCGCAGCAGGTGGGGTTACGGATAAAATCTGCACTCCAACATTCGCTGCCTCCGTCGCTTCGGTAACGGGCACTGGTTTGCCAGTATTTTTCTCCGGCTCTGTCGCCAGAACCGGCCGTAGGACGGCAACACCTGTTTCCTTGCCCTCCACTAGATCCACCACCAATCGATTACCGGCATGGGCGTCTGGTTTTAACTGAAAAACCACCGGTCGGGCATCAGTTTTAAGGTCCAGCACCAGGCGCACTCCCCCGGCGCTCGCCAGCGGCAGCAACCTGATTTGTTGCACCACCCCTCGAACCGGGATTTTTGCAGCGTGTTTTTCAGGCAAGACGCAATGCGGCAGATCGACAATCACTTCCCCGGGGGTACCGTCCGGGCTCAGCAAAAAGTCGGTTGGCCCAGACAGATCCAGAACATAACGGGTGTGCTCCGCATTCTGCCAACTGCGGACTGCATTCAACTGTACCGTGGCAAACTCTGCGGCCGAACCCTCTGCAACCGCACCAGTAGCACCCAGAAAAAATAACACGCAACTCGACAACCACACCCACTGAAACTTCATCCGGAATATCCATTCAGTTGTTGGTGATGTGCGAATTATAGAACGTCCTGCGGTCAAGCTGAACCGGCCGAACACTAATTCCAGCAAAAACCGCACAAAAACTGCAGCAGCCTCGACCTTTTAACACATTTCACTTAATGATTAAGCCACTGCTGCTCAAGCTGATGGAGCCATACCTCCCCCTGCACAGTACCCGACTGCCAACGGATATGACGTCCCCCCGGAATTATTTCCAGAAACAGTTCAATATCTGGCACCGGCAACCAGTCTTTCGCCCGTTCGGCCCATTCCACCAGGCACAGGTTGCCCTGTTCAAAATAATCACGCACCCCGATCAGTTCCAACTCTTCCGGATCCTGCAGGCGATACAGATCAAAATGATAGGCGGTGCCCTGCGGCAATACATAAGGTTCCACCAGAGTATAGGTAGGACTGCGCACGGTGCCATGATGCCCCAATGCCTGCAAATACGCACGCACCAGGCTCGTTTTACCAGCACCCAGTGCTCCGTGCAAATACACACTCATTCCCTGAAACGTCAGATCTGCCATTTTTCTGGCCAGACGCACGGTAGCAGCATCGCCAGATAACACCCAGGGGTTCTGCTGTTTCATCCAACCACCTTCCCTTAAGAGTCAAGCTGAAAAATCAGCTATAAGGCATTTACCAAGTCTGAGGCCAGAATAGTACGCCGACCTGCCACCCACAAGGCATCGGCCGTTGCGGCGTGTAAATGCACCCCACGGCAGGCGGCACTCAAGGCATCGGCCTGCTGCGCCCACACACCCCCCGTCAATCCGGCGAGCACATCGCCCATACCTGCACTGGCCATTCCCGGATTACCCGCCCGACACAGGTAAACCGGGGCTGTCGGTGCACTCACCAGGGTGCCGTTACCTTTGAGCACCACGGTCGCTTTTGTCAACTGTACCAGTTGTTCCACCGCCAGGAAACGATCAGCCTGTACCTGTACTGCGGTCGTTCCGAGGAGCATGGCCGCTTCCCCGGGATGCGGGGTAAAGATCGCCTCGGCCAGGGTATCACTTTGTTGCCGCCACCAGTACAGGGCATCTGCATCCAGCACTACCGGTTTTGCCGTTCGCCTGAGATAGGCCATGCTCTGGGCAAACAGTTGAACAGACCAGGGACTACGTCCCAGTCCAGGCCCCAAAACCACCAGCGTCGCCCGCTCCAGCAAGGACTCCAG
The DNA here is from genome assembly GCA_021781515.1 of Pseudomonadota bacterium. Taxonomy (GTDB): domain Bacteria; phylum Pseudomonadota; class Gammaproteobacteria; order Pseudomonadales; family Moraxellaceae; genus JAJXWR01. The sequence continues at coordinate 14,382 of JAJXWR010000037.1, read as the reverse complement.
CACCTCGGCTCCATCACTGGCAAAATCCAGTGTTCTGGCCATGATTTCCGGGCAGGCCACCTGTAGCGCCTGTATCGTCAGCCCCTGGCTTCCTACACTGACCCAGCCGGCCCCGGCCCGGGCAGCCGCCCGAGCGGCAAGCAATGTGGCCCCGCTCATCCCTTGCTGCCCACCCAGGACCAGTACATGACCAAAATTTCCTTTATGGGCATCCAGCGGGCGCTGTGGCAACGGCGGTGGTTGCATATCCAGAGTGCGACACAAAGCACGTCTTTGCAAGTCAGAAGGCACATCCAGGGTATCCACCTGAACCACACCGGCATAATGCCCGCCGGCACCGGTATATAATCCGCGTTTAGCCCCCACAAAACTGACTGTCGCCGCCGCCTGCACCGCCAGAGATCCCGTCAACCCGCCGCTATCCGGATGAATCCCCGTTGGAATATCCAGTGCCAGTACCGGCAAGGCGGCTGCATTGATAGCCGCAATCGCCTGAGTAAATACCAGCGCCGGCGCTCCATGCACACCAGTGCCCAATAATGCATCGACCTGAATAGTACTCCCGTCGTCAGGCATCCCGGTAAGCGCTTCACCTTGCCACTGCGTCGGCGACAGCCCCAGCGCACACGCCTCACGCCATACTTGTGCAGCCGTTCCACTATACTTCGGTACGCCCACCTGCAACAACACCACCGCCACTCCGGCACTGTGTGCCCAACGTGCCAGTACCAGCCCATCACCGGCATTATTGCCAGACCCCAGCCAGAGGATCAGTCTTTTTACCTGCGGCCAGCGGGCTTTTAGATAACACCAGGCACTCAGACCCGCCCGTTGCATTAATTCGTAGCCCGAGATTCCACCAGCAATCGCCTGCGCATCCAGATCCCGCACTTGCTCAGCAGTCCAAAAACAACCCAACGGCGGCGCAGCACTACGGTTAGACCAAGGTTCAGACCAAGGTTCAGACCAAGAAACAATGCGTGCACAAGTCATAAGGATTCCCATAAAATCAGCGGATTAATACTGGGTTGCATGGCCAGTTGCCTGAAGCCTTTGATGGCAAACTCAGGCTCAGACGTTTCACGCAAAAAAGAACCGTGATACATGGAGCCGCGAGCACTGATGATCGCCCGGACTTTCGGTCCGGTGGGGTGCCGGGTCCGATAGGTTACCACCGCCGTTTCTCCATTGGCCAACTCCACGAAGGTTCCCGGAGGAAAAGGGGTGAGCTGCGCATACAATGCAAGAAAAAGCTGGGTGTCAGACGCATGATGTGACAGCTCTTTCTGTGCCTGATTGACCGTCATCCGTGGCCGGTAAGCTCGTTGACTGATCATGGCCGTATACCGTTCTGTCATGCCCAGCACCTGAGCATCCAGACAAATGTCCGCACCTTTCAGACCATTGGGGTAGCCCGAGCCGGTAGGGTGTTCATGATGCTGCTGAATATTCAACAACACCTGCGCCTCCTGTATACCGGCTTTCTGCAACGCCTGAGCGGATAAATCCGGGTGTTTACGCAGCACAGCGCGTTGCACCTCCGTCAAGGTATTGCGAGAACGGTTTAATTTATCCTGATAGGGCAACAAAGCAAAATTGGCGGTCAGCGAGGCCATCACCAGTGCATTCACCCGTTCCAGCGGCCATTGCAGGTATTGTCCGATGAGAAAAGCCAACAAACTGTGGTACAAGGTCTGTTCATAAGCGGAAGGCTCAATCGCATTGAGATGCACCATCGCCAGACAGGCATCCGGGTCATCCATCCCCAGTCGCATCAGCTTGCGCGTCAGTATTTTTAAACGTTTGTCACTGTCTGCGTTCTGGCTGGAGACACATCCCAGTAATACTTCCAGTTCTTCCAGTAACACCGGCAATTCATGAAAAGGATTAAGCTTCTTTTCCTCAACTACCGTCTGTTCAATTTTTTTGTTAATCGCCTGTGCATGACTGGCATGAAACAAGCCCCTGGCATACAGTTTATCCAGCTGATCTTTGGAACTGATCACGTATCCCTGCTGCAACAACAGCTTACCCTGTGCATCAAATACATTAAACAACAGTGGCTTGCCTACGGTAATTGCCCCCGCCTTCAGCCGTACATAGTCTTCAGCCAATACCCGATTCTCCAGTTACCCTGTCACTGTGCCCGTTGTCCTCCCTGCACAACATAAGTTAAGGCATCCTCTTGACCCTGCCAGACACATCCCTCCGCTTTTTCAGTATAGTATAGATGAAGCCTGCACCGCTGATTCAGCAAATTTTCTGTTTCTTAGCCGAAAACTTCGTCCTCCCGGACAAAACACCTAGCAGATTGCCATCTAACGTATATACTGGCGACAGTTAATTTTCTTGTTTAGCCTGAGAGCGGATGGATACCAAAGGCACCGTTCTGATTCGCTCAGAACAACTGAATGTAGGCATTTACGTCTGCCTGGATCTGGGCTGGATGGATCATCCATTTACTTTCAGTCATTTTCGCATCAAGAACGAAGAACAACTACAGCAGGTGCGGGCGCTCGGACTGGAAAAGGTACGGGTTGACCCCTCGCGCAGCACGTCCGCCCCCCTGTCCCTGAAAGATGTTCAGCAAAACCCACCACCGCCGCCTCCCCCTGCAGCGAGTGGACCTACGGAAGAAGTAGTCGCCAAACGGGAACGTATGGCCAAACTCAAAGCCCGTAAACAGGCCATCAACAACTGTGAGAAAAAATACCTTGATGCTGCCAAATCAGTAGGCAGTATCAGTCGTAATCTTCTGGCCCGCCCCCAGGAAACGATTGCGGAGGCCGAAGCACTGACTGAACACCTGGCCAGTTCACTGTTGGCTGAACAGGAAATTGCCATTCACCTGATGAATGACAAAATGATGGGCGAAGAGGTGTATTACCACTCGCTGAATATTTCGGTACTGGCCATGATCATGGGCCGGGCCATGGGGCTGCCTGAGACAGATCTGAAAATGCTCGGAATGGGTGGAATTTTTCACGATGTGGGCAAGATGAAAATCCCCCATAAAGTACTACAGAATGCTGACAAGCCTAACAAGGCCGAGCAGGATTTTATTCAGTTGCACGTGCAGTATGGTTATGAAATCGGGCAGAAAGTCAATTTACCCTTACCGGTATTGCGCATAATCAGTCAACACCATGAATATATTGATGGCTCAGGGTACCCGAACCGCCTCAAAGGCGATGACATTGATTCATTGAGTCGTATTCTCAGTGTGGTCAATATGTATGACAATCTCTGTAATCCGGTGCATATTGCCAATGCGCTCACGCCTCATGAAGCCTTATCGTTAATGTACGCTCAACAACGCAAACGTTTCGATGGCAAAGTGCTGGGCCTGCTGGTGCACTCCATGGGTGTCTATCCACCAGGGACGATCGTTCGTCTCAACAATGAAGCGATTGGCATGGTGATGACCGTCAACATCACCAAACCCTTAAAACCACATGTCATGGTTTATGAAGAACAGGTTCCCAAAGAAGAAGCCATGATTCTTGATCTGGCACTGGAAGAAGACTTGAGTATCTCCAAGGCCATTCGCCCCTCACAATTACCTACACCGGTTTTTGAATACCTGAGCCCACGCTCCCGGGTTACCTATTTCTTCGATGCGGGCAATCCCCCAAGGGGCTCGCGATGAATCTGCATGAACTGTTGTTTTCCTTGTGCCGGGATCTGACACTGGTGGTCGATGTCCAGAGCCTGAAAATCATTACCGCCAGTCCGGGTTGCTACTCCTTGTTTGGATACCCCATCCTGGAGGGCCAATCCATTGAAGAACTGGAATGTGCACTGTCGGATGCCTTTTATTGGGAGGATGTGCGCGCTGGACTATTGCGGCCACTGGAAAATGTAGAAGGACTGTACCGTTGCCAGGATGGGGAAATTATTTCTGTTGAAAAATCCATCCTGCCCATGCAATACGATGATCAATCCGTACTGGCCATTCAGTTAAAACGCACGGATAGCGAAAAAACCAATAATCTGGCACTGGAAAGCACCCTGGCCTTGCTGAAAGCCACTCTCGAATCCACTGCCGATGGCATTCTGGTCACCGACTTGAATAATGGCATCATTAATTTCAACCGCCGATTTGCTGAATTCTGGTCCTTAAGTGAACAACTGCTGTTGCAAGGCGATGACGCCGCCGTCTATCGAACCATGCTGCGGCGCTTCCGACGCCGTCAAACCGGACGGGAATTCATCGTGAGTGCCCGCGATGCCCGTGAACAAGAAACGTTCATGCTACTGGAACTCAAACAGCAACGCTGGCTGGAATGCCGTTCCCGGCCACAGATCGTTGGTGAACAAATCCAGGGCCGTGTGTACACCTTCGCAGACATCAGTGCCCGGATGCTGGCAGAAGAACAACTGCAAGAAGCCATGAAACGGGCAGATGCCGCCAACAAAGCCAAGACCGATTTCCTCAATCACATGAGTCATGAGTTACGCACGCCGCTCAATGCCATTTTAGGTTTTGCACAATTGATGCAGGAAGAAGGCTGCAGCCCCCATGAAGAAAAAGTCGATCTGATGCTCAAGGGGGCCTGGCACCTGTTGGGACTGATCAATGAAGTACTGGATCTTGCCCGGGTAGAATCCGGCCATATTGATCTGCAGCCAACCACCGTCCACGTTTTAGGAATTATCAAAGAATGTAGCGCCTTTGTACGACCGATGGCTGAAGCTCGGCACATCCAGCTTGACGATTTTTGCGACTCCATCTCCGTGCAGGTGCTGGCTGACCCGCGCCGCCTGCGGCAGATGTTACTAAACCTGTTATCCAACGCCATCAAATACAACCGCCCGCAGGGAAAAGTCTGGCTGAGCGTCCATGTGGAAGAAAACACCGTTCATATTGATGTGCACGACAGCGGCATGGGCATCAGCAACAGCGATCAGGAACGCCTTTTTCAGAATTTTAACCGGGTCGGTCAGACACAGAACATCGAAGGCACCGGCATCGGTCTGGCCTTTTCCCGCAAACTGGCGCAACTGATGCAGGGGAATATTACCGTAACCAGTCAACTGGGCGAAGGTTCCTGTTTTCGCCTGAGCCTGCCACAGGCACTAACCGCTAACGATGCCACGAATGCAGAGCGTGCCACGCCTACAACAGCACCCGGCGTACTGCATATTCTCTACGTTGATGATGACGCAACGAACCGGCTCATTGTTAAAAGTTCCTTGAAAAAACAGCAAAACACCCGCATTGAAACGGCCGAATCCGGCACGGAGGCCTTGCAGCGCCTGCCGATGGCAACATTCGATCTGCTCATCGTCGACATGAACCTGGAAGACATGACTGGAATTGATCTGCTTAAGCAGTTACCTTCTGCGGATTTGCCCGGAGCACCGGTACGTTTCATGCTTTCAGCCAGCGACAATCCGGAAGTTCGGGCACAGGCAAAAGCTGTCGGCGTGCGCCGTTATCTGACCAAACCACTTAACATCAAAGAATTTATTGAAGCTATTGAAGAAATACGCCATCATCCCCATTAATCCTCAGATCGGGTTGTATACTGTTTCCCGCAACCTTGTACCCTGTAACGTGTATTTGTCGTATATTAGACCGGTTGACTACAGTTTCGGCAGTCCACTGACCACCGCAAAAATGTTATTTCCCTGATGAGGACGGGTTATGCCTGATCACTCCAGCCTCTGGCTGCAAAAACATGCCACTCTACTTCAGGGGATGCGTCGGGGCATTGAAAAAGAATCGCTGCGAGTGGATGCACAGGGACAACTGGCGCAAACACCACATCCGCTGTCTCTGGGATCGGCACTGACCCATCCACACCTGACCACGGACTATTCTGAAGCTTTGCTGGAACTGATTACCCCAGCCACGTTGTGTATTGCTGAGACCCTGGATTTTCTTGCCGACCTGCATCGCTTCACCGTAGCGCACCTGCCCGACGAAATGCTCTGGGTACATTCCATGCCCTGTTTTCTCGGAGAAGATCAGTCGGTTCCCCTGGCACAATACGGAACCTCTGCCACCGGGCAAATGAAGACGGTATACCGGCATGGGTTAGGGATGCGCTATACCCGACGCATGCAAACCATTGCCGGAATACATTACAATCTCTCATTTCCCGAAGTGTTCTGGCAAGCTTGGCGCGAACAGCAACACAGTGCCTTGAGCTTACGCTCTTTTATAGATACCGCCTATTTTGGTTTACTAAGAAATTTTCAGCGTTCAAGCTGGCTGTTAATCTACCTGTTGGGTGCCAGTCCCGCCGTATGTGCCAGCTTTATGCGCCACCGACCGCATCATCTGCAACCACTCTCTGCACATACGCTGTTTCTTCCCTGGGCGACGTCATTGCGTATGAGTGATATCGGCTACCAGAACACCTTGCAGGCTGATCTGCACATCAGTTATAACCAGCTCAATGACTATCTCCACGGGCTGGAACAGGCTATTCATACTCCTTTTCCGGCGTTTACAGCGCTTGGTGTACGTAACCCTCAAGGCCAATGGTTACAGCTTAACGATCATCTCCTGCAGATTGAAAACGAATATTACGGTCTGATTCGCCCCAAACGCAGTCCCAGACCTGATGAACGACCCGGCCGTGCCTTACAGCAACGCGGCGTTGAATATATAGAAATGCGCTGTGTGGATTTAAACCCGTTTTGCCCGCTGGGAATTGATGTTGACGACGCTCATTTTCTGGAAATTTTTGCGCTGTACTGCGTGCTGCAACCCAGCCCGTTCTTCGATCAGACTGAACTGGACTGCCTGACAGAAAACCAGAAGCGAATGACACAACAAGGTCGTCAGGAGTCTCTTTCGCTCTGTTTTTACCAGGATCAGACTGCCGTTGAACGTCCCTTTCAGATGCAGGCCTTGATTTTACTCGAAGAAATGCAGACCATTGCAGCCGCACTGGATCAGGCGCATGCCACCTCGCAGTATACCCGAGCGCTGGCCAGTGCCAAAGATCGGGTGCGTCACCCAGATACCTGTTATTCTGCCAGAATACTGGAGCGTATGCACCAGACCTCTTCGTCATTTTTTGATCTGGCCAGTGAGCAATCCCGCCAGCATGATCTGCACTGGCGACAACAGCCACTGGCACCGGCCCGACAACAACACTTTGAGGTACTCGGACAACACTCTTTGCTCGCTCAGCAACAAATTGAAAAGGAACAACAGGGAATAAGCCTGGAGACTTATTTACAGCAGTATTTTCACGACGGTATCTCCGGATAACACCGTTTCTGCACACCCACTACCATCGTTTATCAATTCTCTATTGCCTGACGTTGCCCCAGGAAAGCATCTTGACCGCATTGGCAGAATACAGAGTCATGTCAGCCATTTTATTATTCAGGCAGTTCAATCAGACTGCCCACATCAGCACACGACGACCCGAGGATACCGGCAATGACAAACAGCTTACAAGGGTGGGGCCTGGCGCTCCTGAACCAGATCGCAGGCGCTCAATGGCCTGACCGACTGGGTTTGCGCCAGCCAATGGAGAAACTGGTTTACTGGAGCAGCCGCGAAAGTTTTCGTTGGGCAACGACCACCCTGCGCCCCTTTGCAGATCAACCCGGTCAACGCCATCGTCTGACCACCTCAGCCAATAAACCTCAGCTGTTTGATCTGAGTCTGTCCGACGAACAGCAACAAATGGTGGATACCATTAGCCGTTTCGCCCAAGACAAAATTTACCCCCTTGCGCATCAGGCCGATACACAGTGCAGTATTCCGGACGAACTGCTACAAGCCAGCAAAGAACTCGGGCTGCGCTATTATGCCGTGAGCGAGACGTGGGGCGGCATGGCGACTGAGGCCAGCACCATGACACAGGCATTGATTGCCGAAGCGCTGGCGCACGGGGATTACAGCATTGCAGCGGTATTATTATCCCCTGTTTCTGTCGCCAATGCGCTCAACCGCTGGGGCAGTGGCCCGCAACAAGCCCGGTACCTGCCAGCCTTGATCGATGAGACCAGTCCACTGGACGCCACTATTGCCGTCATGGAACCCGGCTCCCTGTTCAATCCACTGCAACTCAAGACCACAGCCCAGCGCTTGGGTGACAGTTATATTTTGCAGGGCGACAAAACCTTGGTCTTAAACGGCAATAAAGCACAGCTATATCTGATAGCTGCCCAGACACCTGAGGGACCGGCCGTATTTCTGGTAGAGGGCGGTCAGGCAGGCCTCACCTGGCGAAGTACACCCGCCATGGGACTGAAAGCCGCAGAGACCAGCGACCTGCACCTGGAAGCAGTTCGCCTTCCCCTTAGTGCCCGCCTCGGCGATAACGACTTTAATTATCAGGAATTTCTTGACTATGGCAGTCTTGGCTGGTGTGCACTGGCCACCGGTTGTGCGCAAGCGGCGCTGGATTATGTCATTCCCTATTGCAACGAGCGGGAAGCCTTCGGTGAACCCATCAGCCATCGACAGGGCGTCGCCTTTACTATAGCCCAAATGGCCATTGAAATTGAATCCATGCGTATTCTGACCTGGAGGGCCGCCGCCCGTGCTGAAGCCGGTAATGAATTTCACCGGGAAGCCTATCTGGCACGCATTTTCTGCGCTGAAAAATCCATGTTTATTGGCACCAATGCCGTTCAGTTACTGGGCGGACACGGCTTTACCAAAGAACATCCGGTAGAGCGCTGGTACCGGGATCTGCGATCCACCGCTATCCTCTGGGGCGGCCTGCATCTCTGACCAACGCATACCATCTGAAAATTTTTATGAGGATTGATCATGTATCTCGAAATTCCAGGTAAATTCAGGGCGTTGGTGCAACAGGCCAGCGATGTGGCCGACCATTTTTTTCGTCCCATTTCCCGCAAATACGACAAGGCTGAACACAGTTACCCCAAAGAACTGGATTTACTGGCCTCCCTGCTTGATGGGATGAATGACGGGGCTCCAGAAGCCGCAGGTGCCTCAACCGCTGGCAAACGCAATTCCCAGAACCGTAGTGAAGGCATCCGTAATGGCAGTAACATGTCCACTTGCCTCGGCATCATGGAATTGTGTCGAGGCGACGTGGGCCTGTTATTAGCCATGCCCCGACAAGGTCTGGGCAACTCGGCCATCGCCGCCGTAGCGAATGAAGAACAGTTGGCACGTTTCAAGGGTTCCTGGGCCGCCATGGCCATTACCGAACCTGGCTGCGGTTCTGATTCCGCCGCCATTCGCACCACAGCCCGCCTGGAAGGCAATGACTATATTCTCAATGGCGAAAAAATATTTGTAACCTCCGGAGAACGCGCCGACAGCGTGGTGGTGTGGGCGACGCTAGACCGGGAGTTGGGCCGTGCCGCCATCAAATCATTTGTGGTGCCGCATGGTACACCGGGAATGAGCATCACCCGGCTGGAAAAAAAACTCGGCATTAAAGCCTCGGATACCGCCGCCATCAACTTCACCGACTGCCGTATCCCAGCAACAAACTTGTTGGGCAATCCGGAAATAGATGTAAAAAAAGGCTTCGCTGGGGTGATGGAAACCTTTGACAACACCCGCCCCCTGGTGGCAGCAATGGCTGTCGGCGTGGCAAAAGCGGCGCTGGACCGTACCCGTGAACTGCTGCAGAACCATATCAATGGCCAATACGCCCAACCCTTGCTGCAACTGCCCTTGGCGGAAGCTACACTGTATCAGATGGAAGCCGAGTGGGAAGCCGCCAGACTGCTGACCCTGAAAGCAGCCTGGATGGCCGACAATCGTCAACCAAACTCTCGGGAAGCGTCTATCGCCAAGGCCAAAGCGGGACGCTGTGCCAATGACATTACCCTGAAATGCGTAGAATTATGCGCAGCCGTCGGCTACAACGAAGAAGAATTACTGGAAAAATGGGCACGTGACTCCAAAATCCTTGATATTTTTGAAGGTACGCAGCAAATCCAGTTACTGATTATTGCACGCCGCTTGTTGGGCAAATCGTCGAGTGAATTGCGCTAGACGACACCACGATGTGGCACCTAGCACTATACCCACCCCTGCATAGGCAGGGGTGGGTAAGAGCGAGTCCCACTCCAACGGGTCATTTTGATAATTTGACAGGGCGTACCGTAATGGGACCACAGGTTCTGACCGTGGGTTTGTTCCCATCGGATCGGTTTATTCCGAGATTTTTATCAGCACATCCCATGCCCCTTCCTGCGGCGTTTCATGATTGCTCACTTTCTCGAACGTAGCCAAGGTGTATCATCAATAATCCGTGCCGCAGTAGCCTCTTTCGGCTTTGTCTATATTCATCCGATGGCAGATGGCAATGGCCGAATTTCGCGCTTTTTAATCAATGACATTTTGCGACGCGATGGGCTCATTCCTGCACCGACTATCCTCCCTGTTTCAGCGACCATCGCAGACAGCACTCAGGCACGCGCTGCTTACGCCAAAGTGCTTGAGCATTTTTCTCGCCCGCTGATGCGCAAATATGCAGATCAATACTATTTTGGCGAGGCCACAATCGCCGAGGATGGTGTCGAATATAATCTTTATTTCAATGCTTACGACGATGCACTACCTGCATGGCGCTACCCCGACCTCACCGCACACGTCGAGTATCTTGCCAAAATCATCGACACAACATTAACGCTAGAAATGCGCAAAGAAGCACATTTCTTAAAAGCCAACGACCAGGCCCGCAGCGCCATCAAGCAATTTTTAGAAGCTCCGGACAATGAACTCGACAGCATCATTCGCAGCATTCGACAAAATGGCAACGCCTTGTCTAATCAGCTTTGCAAACGCCATCCAATTCTCAACGAAAATCACGGCATTGGCGAGCGAATTGTTCATGTAGTACAGCAAGCTTTTGCTGTCAATGGCCATTAATTTTGACCCATCCCGCCTCTATAGTAATGGCCAATGTTCTATCTGCCTGTCGTCTATCACGAAAAACCCCCATGGGTGATTTTACAGCCGGTAGAAAGAACGGCAGAGGAAACAGAGGCAATGTACAACTCGACAATGGTTCATCGTAAGTGCCAGAGTAAACAAGCCAATGATAAGGTGAGGTAAAACCAGGTGTTGAGAGATGCCTTTTAGAAGGATTGAGCCGTGTGTGGTGTCGCATGCACGGTTCTTATGGGGCTGGACGCAGGTAACTGCGTCTGGCTACCAGACAAAATATCCTATGCCCCAAGATATACAGATAACTCCCTGGCTTTAGCCATGGGGGGGAGTGTCAGACAACCCAAAAATCGCCTTCGAACCAAAACAGACACCCAAAAAACGCTGGCAATACACATAGATTTGAGGAGTAGTTTACGCAAAACGTTACAGGCACCCTGAAAGTAGCTGCTCCTGTAACCTTGGCAACGCCGATTTCCCGGAAAATTCCATCGGTTACTTCTACACGGACTACGTCTTGAACAACAGACTGCTACACTGAAATTCAACCGTTTGAAACAGAGAACATGCGTATGTTTGAATCAGCTGAGTTAGGTCACCGGATTGCCAAAGCCGACTATCAGGGCATTGTTCCTGAACTGCGCAAGTCCTTGCTGGATGTGCAGTTTGACGTGCAACAAAACAGTCCATTGCGCATTATTGTCGTCATTGCTGGTGTGGAAGGCGGCGGCAAAGGGTCTACCGTTAATCTGCTGAATGCCTGGATGGATCCGCGGCTGATTGAAACTCACGCCTTTGATCAAAGCTTATCCGTGTCCTTAAAAGAACCGGCATTTCATCGTTATTGGCAATGCATGCCGCCCCGCGGTCGTCTGGCCATTTTTATGGGGGCCTGGTACAGCGACCTAATTGAGGCGCATGTCAGTGGCAAGTTACGCAAAGGTGATTTTGACCGGAAAATTCAGGCCATCATTAATTTTGAAAGCATGCTGACCCATGAATCCACCCTGATTCTTAAATACTGGCTGCATTTAAGTCATGCCGAACAAAAAAAACGCCTGAATTCTCTGGCGGCTGACCCTGACATGTCATGGCGAGTCACCGAAGCGGGCTGGCACCAACTTAAACACTACGAGACATACCGTTCCACGGCCGAACATTGTTTGCGCCTGAGTAGTACGGGAGAAAATCCCTGGGTGATTGTCGAAGGCGTGGATGAACGATACCGTAACCTGACCATTGGGCAACACCTGCATGACCGGATTAAAGAGGCGATGGTTCGACCACTGGATAACAAACGCATTCAGGCCCCTCCGCTACTCTCACCTATTGACCACCGTAGTATCCTGGATACCTTGCACCTGGATAATGAACTCTCTAGGCAAGACTATCAGAAACAACTCGGTATTCTTCAGGGACGTTTGCATAATTTGTTGCGCTCTGAGGAATTCAAGAAAAACCATGCCCTGATTACTGTGTTCGAAGGCAATGATGCGGCGGGCAAAGGGGGAAGCATCCGCCGTATTACTCAGGCGCTTGATGCCCGAACCTACCGGGTGGTTCCCATCGCCGCCCCCACTCCGGAAGAAAAATTGCGCCCGTATCTGTGGCGCTTCTGGAAAAACCTGCCCGACGCTGGTCATCTCACTATTTTTGATCGCAGTTGGTATGGTCGGGTGCTGGTCGAACGGGTAGAAGGTTTTTGCTCAACCGCCGACTGGATGCGTGCTTATGATGAAATCAATCAGTTTGAACATCAACTGGCAGAATCAGGAATTATTATTCTGAAATTCTGGCTGGCCATTTCTGCAGACGAGCAACTGAAACGCTTCCAGGAACGTGAACAAACCGGCTTCAAGCGCTTCAAGATTACTGACGAAGACTGGCGCAACCGCAACAAATGGGACGCTTATGCCGAAGCTGTCAACGATATGGTTGACCGCACCAGCACACAAACCGCTCCATGGATTCTGGTAGAGGCCAACAACAAGTACTATGCCCGCATCAAGGTATTATCCGCCCTGTGCGACCATATTGAAAAACAGCTGAAGTAACACCCTGTTTCGGTATGCGGCCGTGCCGTGCGTCGAGTTTCTCAGGCCCGAGCTTGTACTGCCATTAACAGTCGGCCACGACTTTGACGATGCGGTGCAGATCGAGCCGGCTCATGAAACACTGGCCGTAGCTGACACATAGCACCTGATACCCATCTACCACATTATTATCCCGGATGCAGGTGCTGACATTCCCATTTCCAGGCATGCTCAATGATCTGGCTAAGCTTAATGAACTGCGGTGCCCACCCCAGGATTTGGCGAATTTTCCGGGAATCAGCCACCAGACGAGCCGGATCACCTTCACGACGCCGCTCATAAACAACCGGAATGTTTCGTCCCGTGACCTCTTGTACTGTGTTTATCACCTGCTGCACCGAAAAGCCCTGACCATTGCCCAAATTATAACGTTGACTGGGATCTCCCTTTACCAATGACTGCAACGCCAGCCAATGCGCCACACACAAATCCTCTACATGAATATAATCACGAATACACGTACCGTCATCTGTCGGATAATCTTGCCCAAAAACCGACAGATGCGACCGCCGACCAGAAGCCACCTGTAATACCAGTGGAATCAAATGAGTTTCCGGGTCATGCCTTTCTCCCAATTGACCTTCAGGATCTGCACCTGCCGCATTAAAATAACGCAGGCACACTGAACGTAACCCATAGGCCCGCTCCAGATCCTGCAACATCAGTTCAACCATCCATTTACTGCGGCCATAGGGGTTGATGGGATTCTGGGGGTGTGTTTCGTCAATGGGAATCTGTTGCGGCTCACCAAATATGGCGGCCGTTGATGAAAAAATAAATTGATCAATCCCCGCCGCCTGCATCGCCTCAAGGAGGGTCAAGGTAGCACTTAGATTATTCTGATAATACTTGAACGGATGCAAAATAGACTCTCCCACCTGAATGAAAGAAGCAAAATGCATCACCACATCAAAGCGGTTACGGGAAAACAAGGTATCCAGCAGCGCCCGATCTGCCACATCTCCTAAAATAAAATCCCCATACAACACCGCCTCCTGATACCCCCCCGACAGGTTATCCAGCGTTGTTACCGAACATCCTCTGCGTCCTAGGAACTTGACCATGTGCGAACCGATGTATCCTGCTCCACCGACGACGAGAATCTTGAGCATGCCTGTAGTGCTCCTAAAAACTTGAGCAAAGTTGCTCATAGGATTTAGGAGCACTTCGTTGACGCAGCTTTCGCCGCCCAACTGAAGCCTCTTGACGCTCAGTTGCGCCGGAGGAACGCGCCAGCAGAATCCGCCGCACTTCGGTGTGCGGCATGAACCGGACGATATCCGGGTCATGGAGTCGGGCTTTCACGTTCTGCGCTGCGTTGAAGTCCGCCTGGAGCACGTCCCCGTTGGCACGGTGAAATTTGTCGCCCACCCGCTTGCCTTCCAGCAAACCAGAGAACGAGTCCATTTGCGACGTATAGGCGGCATTGACCACGAT
>JAJXWR010000036.1 GCA_021781515.1 Pseudomonadota bacterium | reverse complement strand
TTTGAATATCTGGTGGGTTTAAATGATGCGGTCGATTCGGTGGAAGAGGTCAATAATCTGCCAATCAAGGCCGTTAATGGCACGTTGATTTATATGCGCGATGTATCGCATGTACGTGATGGTTATCCGCCGCAGACGAATAAAGTGCGTATGGATGGGCATCGGGCGATCTTGATGACCATTTTGAAAAGTGGTTCTGCTTCTACCCTGAGTGTCATTGATGGAGTGAAGAAGATACTGCCGCGTCTGAAGGAAACGCTACCAAAATCACTGAAAATCAGCTTGTTGTCGGACCAGTCTATTTTTGTCAAGGACGCTGTATTTGGTGTGGTGCGCGAAGGACTGATCGCCGCAGGCCTGACTTGTCTGATGATTCTGATCTTTTTGGGCAGTTGGCGCAGTACAGTGATTATTGCTACGTCTATTCCGTTGGCACTACTGTCGGCCTTGCTGCTGTTGTCAGCCAACGGAGAGACACTGAATGTCATGACCTTAGGGGGGCTGGCACTGGCGGTCGGTATTCTGGTGGATGACGGCACAGTCACCATTGAGAATATCAACTGGCATCTGGAGCACGGCAAACAGGTGCAGGAAGCCATTCTGGATGGGGCGGCACAGATTGTTACGCCGGCGTTGGTGTCGTTGCTGTGTATCTGTATCGTCTTTGTTCCGATGTTTTTTTTGCAGGGGATTTCCGGGTTCCTGTTTGTGCCTATGGCCAAGGCGGTAATATTCAGTCTGGTGTCGTCATTTTCGCTGTCCAGAACCTTGATTCCGACGATGGCTAAATATATTTTACGCCCGCATGAGCATGGCACGTTGCCAGTTACCGATGCTGCCGGCCCACATCTGCATGGCCCCGCTGCCGGACGTTTTAACTGGACAACGCCATTCCTGGCTTTTCAGGGCGGTTTTGAACGGCGTTTCTCCCGTGTCCGCGTGTTGTATATTCGCATGTTGCGCATGGCAATTAGTTGGAATAAGCCGTTTGTTGTGGGTTTTCTTTGCCTGATTCTGTTGTCGTTTGGCTTGTTGCCCTATCTGGGTCGTAATTTTTTCCCTTCAGTGGAAGCGGATCAGATCAATATCCATGTACGGGCACCGACTGGAACCCGGATTGAGGAAACGGCGGCTTTGTTTGATCATGTCGAGCAGGCGATTCGCAAGACATTGCCGGCCGGACAAGTAGATACTATTGTGGATAATATGGATTTGCCGTACAGTGGGATTAACAGTGCCTATATGAATACGGGAACGATCGGACCACAAGACGGTGATCTGATGGTTACCCTGGTAAAAGATCATGGGTCAACGGATGATTATGTCAAAACCTTGAGGGAACGACTGCCGCGTTTGTTTCCCGGTGTACAGTTTGCCTATCTGCCTGCAGATATTATCAGTCAGATTTTGAACTTTGGCAGTCCGGCACCGGTGGATATTCTGGTTGCTGGCCCAAAAATTGAGGCTAATCATGCGTATATTGAAAATATTCTGCGCAGGGTGCAACGGGTGCCCGGGGTGGCGGATGCACGCATTCAGCAGGTAACCAACTATCCACAACTGAAAGTCGTGGTGGATCGGTCGTTGGCGCAACAGCTAGGAGTTACCGAACGTGATGTGACCACCAGTCTGAATGTTAATTTCTCCGGGAGTTTTCAGTCAGCACCGGCTTTCTGGCTCAACCCGAAAAATGGCGTTTCTTATCCGATTGTAGCGGAGACACCGCAGTACCGGATTGATACCATGGCGGATCTGATCAATATGCCGATTACTTCATCCACCGCCGTTTTTCCACAGGTACTCGGGGGTATTGCTCAGGTGCAGCGCTCGACAGTCAATGGGATTGTTTCACATTACAATATTCAGCCGTCGTTTGATATTTTTGCCACGATCCAGGGGCGAGATCTGGGGGCGGTATCGGATGATATTAACCGGATATTGCATAGCATGAAAAACGAACGTCCCAAAGGGTCGATCGTCCGACTGCTTGGCCAGGTAAAAACCATGAACACAGCTTTTAGTGAATTGGGATTTGGTCTGATTGCCTCGGTGCTGTTGATCTATGCGGTGATTGTGATCAATTTTCAGTCTTGGCTGGATCCCTTTGTGATTATTACCGCATTGCCCGCTGGCCTGGCAGGTATCGTCTGGATGCTTTTTGTGACGCACACCACCCTGTCTGTTCCGGCGTTGACCGGTGCCATTATGTGTATGGGGGTGGCGACCGCCAATAGTGTACTGATTGTCAGTTTTGCACGGGAACGTCTGGAGTATCATGGTGATGCTTTCAAAGCAGCCATTGACGCAGGATTTACCCGGTTCCGGCCGGTATGTATGACCGCATTGGCCATGATTATCGGCATGTTACCCATGGCACTCAGTGCGGATACCAATGCACCGTTGGGTAAGGCCGTGATAGGAGGGCTACTGTTAGCCACCCTGTCGACGCTGATTTTTGTTCCTACAGTTTTTTTTATGGTTCATGCGCATGATTTTACTGGCGCTGTGGAGGAGAAGCAATGACAACCCGGGATGAACGTTTGCGCAAATTGCAGTTGAACAGTTTACGTAAAATGCGCTGGACGGCTTTGGCGATAATTTTAGTGGCAGGTGCGGTAGTGACCGAAGGGGTAAGCAGTCGTGCCAAACATTTTAAGGAGGTGGCTCAATGGACAGAGGCGCAAGCCACTCCCTCAGTCTCGGTGTTTCGTCCCGGGAAGAATGCTTCCTCTAAAAACCTGGTGTTGCCAGGCTATCTCAAGGCTTATTTTGATGCGCCTATCCATGCCAGAGTCAACGGCTATCTGTTGCACTGGTATCATGATATTGGTGATCTGGTAAAAAATGGTGAAGTACTGGCCGTGATTGATACTCCGGAACTGGATCAGGAACTGGGTAAGGCCAGGGCGGATCTGGTGACGGCGCAGGCGCGTTTGGATCTGGCGAAAGTGACAGCTGATCGTTGGCAGAATCTGTTGAAAGATGATGCGGTCAGCAGACAGGATTCGGATGTGAAAAGTGCCGACTATAAAGCACAACTGGCCTTGGTTCAGGCTGCCAAAGCCAATGTGGACCGCCTGTTGGCACTGGAGGCCTTCAAGAAAATTGTGGCGCCCTTTGATGGCGTGGTGACGGCACGTAAAACCGATGTGGGTGCGTTGATCAGCGCCGGTGGTACTGCCGGTCAAGCGTTA
The DNA here is from genome assembly GCA_021781515.1 of Pseudomonadota bacterium. GTDB lineage: Bacteria > Pseudomonadota > Gammaproteobacteria > Pseudomonadales > Moraxellaceae > JAJXWR01. The sequence continues at coordinate 22,913 of JAJXWR010000036.1, read as the reverse complement.
TTTACAGTCTCGGATGTACATCAGTTACGCCTGTATGTTCGTGTTCCGCAGATCTTCCTTTCGGATATTCATCAAGGTGTTGAGGCAACACTCGTAGTGCCTGAATATCCCGGCAAGGAATTTAAGGCGCATTTTGTTAATTCTGCCAATGCCATCAATGATAATTCCGGAACTGTTCTGGTCGAATTGATGACTGAGAATCCGGGGTCCATGCTTAAGCCGGGTGATTATGCAATGGTAACATTGAAGTTGCAGGTTGGGCATCCGGATCTGCTGGTGCCCGCCAGTGCGCTGATTTTCCGGTCGGAAGGTCTGGAAGTGGCGACCCTCAGTACGGATAACCGGGTTATCATGAAGAAGATACATGTTGCTCAGGATCACGGGAATTATGTACTGGTCGATTATGGTCTGGATATGAATGATCAGATTATCGATAAGCCGATGGACTCATTAGCGGAAGGAGATAGCGTCAAACCGGAATTTGTGGAGGAGAAACGCTGATGATCAACAGTGGCATGAAGCGCCTGTTGCTGGTAACCGGCCTGTGTCTTTTGGCAGAATTAGGCGGTTGCCTGTCACTGGCTCCGGTTTATCATGCACCCGCTCCGAAGACAGTGGCTACTTTCAGTGAAAATGGGGCATGGGCAGCCGGGCATCCTGCAGACCAACTGCCACGGGGTGCCTGGTGGGGAGTCTTTAATGATCCAGCGTTATCACGGATGGAAGAGCAACTGAGCACAGCAAACCCGACATTGCAGGTGGCGCTGGCGCATTACCAGGCGGCACGTGATACCTTGGTGCAGGTGCGCTCACAGTTATTCCCTTCGATAACGGGTGCAGGAGGCATGCTACGTAACCGGCAGTCGGCGAACCGGCCGTTGCGGGGGGCCGGGCAACCGTCGGTTTATTCCAGTGATTTGCTGGGGGCGGGATTGTCCTGGGATCTGGATTTGTGGGGGCAGATCCGTAATGTAGTGGCGGCACAAAAAGCCACCACACAGGTTCAGGCCGCTCGTTTAGCGACGGTGCAGTTAAGTTTGCAGTCTGATCTGGCGGCCAGCTATATGGCCATGCGCGGCGTTGACTGGGAAGAAAGTGTGTTCGATCAGGATATTCATGAATTTGAAATCTCCTATCGAATTACCCGTGACCGTTTCGACGGTGGTATTGCCTCTGGACTCGATGTCAGCCGTGCCCAGGAAGAACTGAGTGCTATCCGTGCCTTGCGGGATCACTTGGTTGGAAAACGGGCGGTGCTGGAGCATACCGTGGCGGTACTGCTCGGAACAGACCCGAATGTTTTTCATCTGCCATTCAACCCTCAACCGATTGTTTTACCGAAAATTCCTGTAGGTATGCCATCGCAACTGTTGCAGCGTCGGCCAGATGTGGCGGCGGCTGAACGTGAACTGGCGGCTGCCAATGCGCTGATTGGCGTTGCTAAAGCTGCTTATTTCCCGAATATCACCCTGGATGCCGTGGGTGGATTTGAGAGCACCGGGCCCTCACGCTGGTTGAGCGCACCGAATCTCTTCTGGGGTCTGGGACCCAGTTTTCTGGTGCCTATTTTTGATGCCAATGCGATTGCTGCTCAGGTGGCAGAAGCCAAGGCCAACTATATTGCAGCTACAGCGCATTATCGGGCAACGGTATTGACGGCTTTTAAAGAAGTGGAAAATCAGCTGGCTTCTCTGAATAGCGAAGGTCAGGAAGCACAGGATTCATTGTCTGCGACCCAGGCAGCACATCAAACGGCACGTCTGGCATTTATTCAGTACAAGGAAGGCGCCGTCAGTTATCTGGAGGTGGCTATTGCACAAGCGACAGAATTGCAGGCAGAGCGGTATGACGTAACCCTGCAGACAAGGCGAATTGTCGATGCCGTGAATCTGGTACGTGCCTTGGGCGGAGGATGGGATCGTTCTTTGTTGCCCTCGGATGCTGAACTGTCGACCCAGAAACTGGCTAGTGCCGGGTTGCCTCATTAAAACACATCAGGAAAACCCGCTGCGACCAGAAAATCAGGGTTGAACCCTCTGGATTGCAGCCTGCTTGCAGTCCAGAACCGGATCGGCACGTTGTGGTCAAGGCGGTGGGTCTCCAGAGGAAGGGCTGTCTCTTCGGTTCACGGACTAATACAGTCACCACACCTCGGTTTTTATTCACAGCATGATCTTTTTTCACGGTCGTGTCTATTCCGTACGGAGGGACACAAGGCGACTGTTTTGTAAAATTTATTGGATTACCTAATTGATAATATTCGGTTTTTTCTGAAATTTGCCCGTTGCAGAAACCAATGTCATCATTCTGTCATATTTTCAGCTTAGCATGCGCAGGCGTAGATGAAAAAGAAACAAAATGTTTCAGAATCACTACGAAATGTTGTCCACCAATGAGGTAGGTGTCTTCCGAATGCTTAGGTTGATTGCACTCGGATAGTGATTAAACGCTAGTAAATCAGCATAGTCGCTTTGACATCATCGTCGCTTTGACCTCTTGTGGAGGAGACAGACCTTGCTGAGTAACAGTACTGATGCGTTACTTGTTATTTAAGTTTTTGTTTTTTAGTAATATTATCGTTAACAAGGAATGAATTATATGAAATTGAAGAAGTCTCTGTACACATTGATTGCAACCGGTTCAATGCTTGGTTTGGCGCATGCTGACATTGCCTTGGTACAAAACGACAAGGGCGAACTTGATTTCTACTCGGTATTGGACGCAGCTGTCGTTAACCAGAATCACAGTTTATCCATTTCTCCCACCATGCCCAACCAGATTTATCCATTTCAGAAAGCGCCGTTGGGCTGCTATACCGGTGGGGCGAATTGTGGTAATCAGGCACCTGGCAGTGTGACCGGGTTGCTGGGTGGCGGGTTATCGGACTCGCGTGTAGGATTCAAGGGGTTTCGCAACCTGGATAATGGTATCAAGGCTATTTTTGATCTTGAAAGTGGCTTTGATCTGACCAGTGGCCAGTTGAATAATGCAGCAGGTGCTGTGGCGGCGAATCCTACAGGATTGAACAAACAACCCAATGTTACTGGCAAGCCCTTGGCGACAGTGAGTGCCTACAATACGGTCAATGCGGACTCTTCCCTGAATGGCCAGTTGTTTGGTCGTGCGGCCTGGTTCGGTCTGCAGGATCCTATTTATGGTAAGGTCACAGCGGGTCTGCAAAATAATCCCATGAAAGATGTGTTTGCTGACTATGATCCGGTGCAGTCGGATACCTTCTCGCCTTTTGGTGAAAGTGGAACCTTTGGTGGTGGTGGTGGTGTTTCCGAAGATGCTCGTATGGAAAATAGCGTCGAATATACCAATGGCATGAATGGCTTTGACTATAGTGTCGCTTTTCAGTTTGGCAATAACACCAGTTCGAACGGAATCGTTGGTGGTTCCGGCGTAGGACGTGGATCAGCGGTGCGTTTTGGTTATCAGAACTCCATGTTCGGGATTCAGGCCGTATATAATAATTTTACAGATGCATTGAAAGCCACCAACAGTCCTAATGAAAACCAGATTAATCTGGTGGCACTGAATACCGAATCCTGGTTGGTGGCCGCTCGGTTTACCGGGATTGAAGGGGTGAATTTGAAGGCTGGCTGGATGCAGTTCATTAATTCGGCACCTTCCGATCAGGTCAATATTGCGGAAATCTGGGGCATTCAGGTCAATCAGGTGAATAGCCAGTCCACTAAGCAGAAAACCACAACCTATTTTGCAGGTGGTGATATCGATCTGATGCCAAAAGTTAATTTTTCCTTGGGTTATTACGATATCCTGGTTGCCAATGGTGAAAATGCCAATGGTACGACCGCTTTTGGACAACAGCACATCAGTACAGTTTCTGCCGTGCTGAAGTACAGTCTGGCCAAAAATGCCGATGCTTATCTGGTCGGATCGACCAACAAGTTTAGTGGCGGTGGTTTTACGGTTAATGGGTCGGTACCCGGTTCTATGCAGAATGCCTTCGGTATGGGTGCTCGTATTAAGTTCTGATGTGATTGATTGACTTAAAGTGTCAAACTCAAGCCGTGCTCTGCACGGCTTTTTTGGTGTCAGCAATGGATGATTTCTTGCTGGAAAAAGGCATGGAAGCCGGTTGGTTTTTCAGGAAGGGCTTTTCACCACTGTACCTGTGGAATCCTTGACCGTCAAATGGACGGGGATGCCTTGCGCAACGCTGCGGGTGACGGTACAGAACCCTTCAAACTGATTCAGAATGCGCTCTAAGTGCTCAATAGTGGCAGCGGGGGTGCCTAAGTGCATCTCTAGATGGATGGCCAATACCCGCAGCCGGTTTTCATCATTACGGCCCACTGTCGCTTCGGCGGTGCAGTGAATAGGTTCGGCATTTTGTTTGAACTTGCGCAGTGCGAATAATAGGCTATCAGTCAGGCAGTTGGCGACCGCCGCCAGGAGCAGTTGCACGGGGCTAGGTCCGGCGCTGTGGCCCAAAGGAGGTGGTTCATCACAACTCAATACGGGAATCTGTCCGCCAAAGCGGACCTCACAGCGGTAGTCTTCTATCTGCTGCAGTTGTAATGCTTCTGAATGATTATCACTCATGATCAAAAGTTCTCGTTGGTTATAAGGGGCAAGGGGCAGTGCTAATGGTTAGAGGCTTAGCAGTTGTCTTACCACGGGTTCAAGTTGCGTCAGACCGGCTTCCCGACCAAACGCAAGCGCCTCTTCAGCAGTTTGTTTATCAATCCAGTAAGCTTTTAGGGCCAGAATGGCACCTACCCGGTTGCCACTGGCACAATGGAGTAAAGCGGGGTGTTCTTTATTGCAGTTTTCCAGCGCATGGGCCAGTTCCTGCGCTTTTTCCCGGGTCAGATCACTCGGGCCGGCAATGGGGAGATTGTAATAGTGCATTCCCAAGGCGATTACCAGGCTTTCTTCGTCATACCCCCCAGGTTCGTGTGAGGGGCATAGATTAATCACTACTTTGATGCCTTTCTCTTGTGCCGCCTGTAAATGATGCGGTTGCGGACGTCCACCACTGCAGATTCCTTCTATCGGGCAACGTGCATTGGGGATATCTATCAATAGCTCAGAATGATCAAACACCACCACCACCTCCTAAATTTGTTCCATGAAAATCTGCCGCCAGCGGCAGGGTTACATCCTGAAGATTTTCTGGTAAAACTGCAGCTGATCCTGACTGCTTTGCTGAAAGCCCTGATCAATATAAATGTCAAAATGGCCCATGTCATAGGTTTTCACCTGTACGGGTCCCTGAATCAGTTCTGCGGTTTTATAAGCTGCATCGGCAGGGGCTACGGAGTCTTTGCTGCACACCTGAAGCAGCACCGGGCAGTGAACCTTGTGTGCGTGCCGGATGGGACGGTAGGTGGAGAATACCGGAATCAGACGGGCGGTCATTTCATTGCGCCAGTGTCCCGGTGTGAGTTTTTTGTAGCCGGGTTCGGCATCAGGGCTACTCATGGCGGCCAGTTGACCCGGTGGGGCGACTAGGGGCACGTAGATGGGCTGGCGACCTGCAAGGCTATATAATTCATCCATCAGGCCAAGCGCCGTTAGCCGTGCCAGTGCCGGTGCGCCGGCATATTTCAGCACATTTAGTGAGGCTGCCAGTCCATCCATCATCGGGCATTGGGCAGCAATGGCGGCAATACGTTGATCCTGAGCGGCGGTCATCAGCACATGCCCGCCAGAGAAGGAGGATCCCCAGAGGGCAATTTTTGCGGGATTTACTTGACGTAGCCGTCGGGCAAAATGTACGGCTTCCTGCCAGTCCTCTAGCTGTTTTTTCACTGAAATCCATTGACGGGGTTGGCCATCACTGCTGCCTAGGTAGCGGTAATCGAATAACAGAACACAAAAACCGGCACGGGCAAAACAGTCTGCATAGGGGGTCAGCGAGGACTCAATGGTGCCTCCCAAGCCGTGTGCCATAATAATGCAGGGATGCCGTTCCAGTACATGCGCCTCTGGGTGATAAAACCAGCCCCGACACAATACGCCATCGCTGTTAAAGGAAATTTCTTCACGTGTAAAACCCGACATACCCTGTTCACCCTGCAATTGCACCTGAGAGATATTTTAGTGCGTTTTCAGTCGATCGGTATCTTTGTAGCAATATTTAGGAAATATTCACAAATAGTTACGATCAATGGTGATGTCACAATAACGGTCATGGAAAATGCTTTCCGAAATCCTGGATTTTTTACAGTGACTGATGCAGCGACGGCGTACAGTACAAACAGCGTAGTTTGGTTTAATTATAGGGGGTTAAGTAGGGGTGGGTTTCATGTGGATTGCCAGCGTACCGTGGCTGACAGATCGCATAAGTGCTGCCGCTTCTCAATGCGTCATTTTTCGTGCAATATTTTGAATTGGGGGATTCAGGCCAGATGTATGGTGTTTGCGTTTCTTGTGATACGAACTATTGTCAATGCAGATGGCCCTTAAAATACAGAGCAGGCAAATGGCGTTATCACGGCAACCTTCAGATCGACCCGCACATAGTATCGCCTGGGTGAGTGTACCCCTGCTGAGTGTACGTTCTAAAACGCAGTTGGGGGCTCGGGTTCTGCAACGGTTTACTTCTTTTCAGGGACGGTTAAATGAAGAACTGGTGCGTCATTCCTGTATTGTGGAAAATCCGGTACTGGATCTGCTGGACTCGGTAGAGGGAACCCGGCGGCTATTGCCTTGGTTATTACCGCAGTGGTCGTTGGTGATCAGTCAGATGATGCTGGCGCGGCAGCAACTGATGATTGAGTTGTTGGGCGATTCCATCTGGGCGCATCTGGCCGAGTCTCCGGTGATGACTGTGCGGCGGCAACTGACCTATAACGAGGAGGGAAATGGCGTCTGGCAGGAACCTGCTGAGCATCCGGACCCGGCGACTTTATTATTACGTACCAATGACCAGGTGCATGGCTGGTGGGAAGTCTGTCAGAGCCTGTTACCCGAACTTGGCGTGATGATGCCAGATATGCGTCTGGCGGAAGAAGCGACTCGGCAACTGTGTCAGTTGATTGAAAGGGATTATCTGGAGAACGATTTGTCGGTAGCCTTGGCAACGATGTATGTACTGGAAAACGCCTTGAGCAATGACGTCAGCTTGCGTTTGCGCCGTGCGGTGGAGCGTTGTCAGGATAATGAGTTGCCGGCACCGGGCTTGCGTTTTTTTGACTCTATGTTGTTGCTGGCCCGGGAGAATAGCGCACTGGTACAGCATTTTATAGAATCGTGGTATTTTTTTCAGCCGCATGCCAACGAATCTGCATTCATGCGACAGGTGCTGCGGGTGACGCAGCAGTATGATCGGTTCTGGCAACAATTCATTCTGCTATGTCAAGGTTTCTCCGGCAATCACCAGTCGTAAGGCGTGTAGCTGTAGTCGACTGTGGTGCAGCGCTTGCAGACTCTGTTGCAGCACAGAGTGGACATGATCAATTTCCTCTTGGCGAACCGCCGGGTTTTGATTGCGTAGTGCGCAGAGGCGATCGTAGTCAAATTGCCAGCGCTGGCGTGTTCTTTGCTGAGCCTGTTCTAAATAAGGTTGAAGCATTGAGTGGGCCAGTGCTTCCGCCTGTTCCAGTCGCTGACGGATCAGTGCCTCATTTTCCCGAATCAGCAGTCGGCCTTTCTCCCGATCCAGATGATGCAATTGACGCCTCAGGGTCGGATGGCTGACTTTCTGGCTTAGGTCATTACCGTGCCGATCCAGCAATATCCGGATAAAGGTTTGCTCCAGTGCAGTCTCTAGCTGCAGGCAGGCGGGGGCTTGCAACACCGGCAGAAAGAGGGCTTCAATCAACAGCGTCCCTTTGGCTATTGCCTTGTTGCGCAGTAAGGCGACATTGGTGTTGCCGAGTTCCGTGTATTCCAGTAGATCCATGCAGGATTGTACCACTGGATGTTCCCAACTGAAAAACTGGACATCTTCCCGTTGCAGTGCCAGTTGCCGGTCGTAAGTCAAGGTCATTCCGTCGTTGCTGAGTCCGGGGAATTGTTCCATAAGCATCTGGTCGGTGGGTTTAAGAATGTAGAGGCCAGGTTCCCCGTGATCATCCAGTTCGACTTTAAAGCGTTGAAATATCGTTTCCATATAGTGTTGCAATTGCGGGCTGTCGTCTGTTTCCCGTAGCGCTTCTAGCCACGGTGTAACACGGTCAGTTCGGCAGGAACTGAGTTCCAGTAGTCGATCCCGTCCTTCATGCCATTGTAATAAAAGCGTTTGCCGCAGTGCTTTGGTGTGGGCGATAAAAGCGGACCATTGCGCTTGCCCAGGACTCAGGAGGAGGGTGTGCAGTGTGTCACCCAGTTGCGCCAGCAGGGGCTGCGCTACGGCGCATGGCTGTTCGATGGCATCCAGTCCTTCATGATACCATTGCAATAAACGCTCTTCGCGACTCCCGGCAGCCACCAGCACATGGATGTTGATGGCCTGTGTTTGTCCGATCCGGTCCAGTCGTCCAATGCGCTGCTCCAGAAGATCCGGGTTATCGGGGAGATCCAGGAGAATCAGATGGTGACAGAACTGAAAATTACGGCCTTCACTGCCAATTTCCGAACAAAGCATCAGTCGCGCCCCCGATTCTGCTTCAGCGAAATAAGCAGCCGCCCGGTCACGTTCCAGTAAGCTCATTTCTTCATGAAACATGGAGGTACGAATGCCCTCATAGAGGCGTAGCCGCTCTTCCAGTGCTATGGCGGTGCTGGCCAGATGGGTAATTAACAGCACTTTTTCCTGGCGTAATTTTTTAAGCAGCCCCAGCAGATCAGGCAGAACCCGGGCGATCAGGTCATGCTCTGCCGCAGGGAGAGTGGTTAGGTAATGCGTATGCAGGTGCCGCGGCATAAACCCGGAAATGGCTGCACGGGTGTTGCGAAACAGTACACGGCCGGTGCTGTGCCGATCCAGTAGCGCCGTCAGCCAGCGCTGCCGGGTGTCCGGTGCGTCAGGGAATTCATGGTCCCCTGATTGTAGTTGATCCGGGAGCAGTTCCTGGATCTGAAGTAATAATTCTTCAGTTATTGGATGCGCCGAATCAGCCAGACTACAGGCCAGATCAGCAACGGGCCGGGCGTGGCCTTCCTGTTCAAGAAATTGAGATAAATCATGAAAATGATGCGGATCCAGTAAGTGCAGTCGGGCAAAATGACTTTCAATCCCCAGTTGCTCAGGGGTGGCGGTCAGCAGCAATAACGCTGGAATGACCTGACTTAAAGTAGCAATTACTTGATAAGCGGCGGAGGGGTGATCTTGATCCCACTGCAAATGATGAGCTTCATCCACGACCAGCATATCAAACCCAGCAGTGCGGGCTTCATTTTGCAGGCAGGCATCGTTCAGTAACTGTTCAAGAGACAACAGCACGAATTGCTGTTGCTGTAAGGGGTTTTCATCCGGGGCACTGGTGCGTGCGTCGCTCAGCCGTTCCTTATCCAGAAGACTAAATAGCAGATTGAATTTTCGGCGCATTTCCACCAGCCATTGATGCAGGAGCGGCTGCGGGACGATCAGTAAAATACGCTGTATCTTGCCTTGTGTCCACTGACGACTCATGATCAGGCCTGCTTCAATGGTCTTGCCCAAGCCCACCTCATCGGCCAGCAACACCCGTGGTGCATGACGTTCACTGACTTCATGCGCCACATAAATCTGATGCGGCAACCAGTCAATGCGTGCACCAATCAAACCCTGGCCTGGGTGACGTTGCAATTGTTGGCGGTAAAGCAGGGTGTCATAGCGCAAATGAAACCAGTCGATATTATCCAGTTGTCCTGCTAGTAAACGATCTTGAGGTTTAGATAAATGGATCTGATGGTTCAGGCGGGATTCCACGACCTGACAGGGCATTAACTGGGCATCAACGCCGTGATAGGTTAAAATGCCTGAACGTTCACTGACAGACTCCACAATAAAATCAGTTCCTTCCAGAGGATAAACCCGATCGCCCACCGAAAAACGAATACGGGCAATGGCTGCCTGACGTAGTGAGTAAATCCGCGATTCTTCACAGGCTGGAAAAAGGAGAGTGGCCGTACGATCATCGACAGCAACAACAATCCCCAAGCCTAGACGGGTATCGTTTTCGCTGATCCAGCGTTGTCCTGTGAGGGGGCGTAGATAGGTGCTCATGGTGTCCTGAATAGTAGTGGAAAGTTAAAAGAATATACAAAAAAGAAAAACTAAAAAGGAATGGGACTCTGAAACTCTAGATGCTCCTTGCTGGAGGGGTGAGTGAAGCCCAGGGTGCAGGCATGCAGGCAGAGGCGGGGTGCAGCCGCCAACGCCTCGTTCTCCGCATACAGCATGTCGCCAATGATGGGGTGGCCCAGTGCCAGCATATGCACGCGTAGCTGGTGTGAACGTCCGGTCCAGGGCGTCAAGTCTACACGGGTATGCTCCGCAGTCCGTTCACGGACCTGCCAGAGCGTCAGTGCTGGTTTGCCTGCAAGGTGGTCAACACAATGCCTGGGTTTGCGTTCCGCATCATAACGCAAGGGCAGCTCCACCCGACCCTGGTCGGGCCAGAGTTGACCAAAAACTAGCGCCTGATAGCGTTTATTGACTTCCCGATCATGAAACTGTCGGCTGAGTTCCCGGTGACTGTCAGCGTCAAAGGCCAGTACCATCAGCCCGGAGGTGTCACAGTCGAGACGATGAACAATTCGTAAATCAGGGTTAACTAACTGTTGTAATCGCAGTGCAACGCTGTCAAAATTCTCGGGAAGACGACCGGGGACACTGAGTAGTCCATGGTGCTTGTTGATCACCAGGACAGCATGATCCTGATACACAATGTCGAAACCGGTATGCACGAGAGCAGGCTCCACCACAATCAAATTGTTCAGCGGCAGATTTTACTGTAAAAATCATATAAAAACCATGATATTGCAGGGGTTGTAAAAAAAATGTTGTTATCGTTCAGTCCCCCCAAGGTCTACGTCACGCCAACGGCTAGCTGAGGCAAAGGTTTTCCTGTACGAGCAAACAGAATCACTGTGTTCTTCCGGCAAGCCTGCATGAATTATTTTTTTGAGTCTGGTATGGTCGTTTTCCATTTTAAGGACAACTACTGAGAATGCGATAGCAACCACCATCAAGCCGATGCAAGACATAGGGGAACCCGGCTCTACGTTTACTCTTGAACAGGTTAAACAACAAGTTGGATTGTGGCGTGAGCATAAAACCGGCGGCGCAGCAGCAAGTTACAGAGGACTGAACCCTACTGCTTCTGCGAACTATTTTTGATGATGTTGTGGACTAAACGGCTGGGCACCGAGTACAATGTTCAAGCTTTTACAGAACTTTACTTAGCTACTCACTGCGACCGCGCTTGCTGAACGTGATACGGCACGGCGGTAGCGTGTCTAAAACACATTCAAGCCCACTCTGCACAAAGGAAACTCGTCAATTTTATGACAAGTCGCCAAGCCAAACTACAAGAAGACACTTATTTCAGGGTGATGCGCATCCTGCAAGAAAACCCAGACCTCACTCAGCGCGAACTGGCCGAAAAACTAGGTATCAGCGTGGGCGGGCTAAATTACTGCCTGAAAGCGCTGATGGAAAAAGGCTTGGTGAAGATGAAAAACTTCGCCAACTCCAAGAATAAGTTCGGCTACGTCTATGTGCTCACCCCAAGCGGCATGGCAGAAAAGGCAGCCATTACCCACCGGTTTCTGCAGCGGAAAATGGATGAGTACGAGGCACTGAGGACCGAAATAGAAGCGCTAAGGTCCGAAGTTGAGAAGCCTAGCGGAGAAGGAACTTAAAAATCATGATCAATGTCACTCCTGTTATTTTGTGCGGTGGATCCGGAACTCGTCTTTGGCCACTATCCCGTACCGGTTTTCCGAAACAGTTTCTTTGCTTAACTGGCAAAGAGACTCTATTTCAGCAAGCAGCCTTACGCTTAACTAACCTAGGCAATGCAGACATCCAGGTTGCTGCACCCATTATTGTCACCGGTGAAGACCACCGCTTTCTTGCGTCTGAACAACTTCGCGAAATCGGCGTTGACCTAGGCTGCGCTCTGTTGGAGTCAGTGGGTAGAAATACTGCACCTGCGCTCACCTTGGCAGCCCTAGCGGCTATGGAAGGTGGCGCCGATCCTGTGCTGGTTGTTACCCCTGCCGACCAAACTGTGGTCAATCCGGCAGCTTTTACTTTCGCCATGCAACAAGCAGTGGCAGAGGCTGCCAACGGCACCATCGTGATCCTGGGTGTGACACCGGACAAGCCAGAAACGGGTTATGGCTACATCCAAATCAATCAAGCGGATGCGAATACTGACGTACATGCTGTCCGCCGCTTTGTGGAGAAGCCTGACTCTAGTACTGCCCAAGCCTACCTAAATGAAGGTGGCTACTATTGGAATGCCGGCATGTTCGTGCTCAAAGCATCCGTCTGGCTCAAGGCACTCAAGCAATTCCGTCCCGACATTCTGCAGGCCACACAAGCCGCATGGAGTAAGAGCAGTGTAGATGACAAATTTGTTCGTCCGGGTAAGGCTGAATTTGCAGCCATCCCGTCCGAATCCGTCGACTACGCTGCAATGGAGCGATGCCCAGGCAGCAGCTTTCCCATCAAGATGGTCCCGCTGAACGCAGGCTGGAACGACTTGGGTGCATGGGATGCAGTCTGGAATGTGCTGCCCAAAGACGACAACGGCAATGCTCACTTGGGTGACGTGCTGACCGCAGACAGCAAAAACACCTTGGTGCACGCCACCAGCCGCTTGGTCAGTTTAGTGGGTGTAGAAAACCTCATCGTGGTGGAGACGCCCGACGCCGTGTTGGTTGCTGACAAAACCCGCAGCCAGGACGTCAAGCACATCGTCACCCAACTGCAAACCACAAAACGCAAAGAACACTCCCTTCACCGCAAAGTTTACCGCCCCTGGGGCTGGTACGACAGCATCGACGAAGGCGGTCGCTTCAAGGTCAAACGCATTCAGGTCAAGCCCAAAGCCAGCCTCAGCTTGCAGAAACACCATCACCGTGCCGAGCACTGGATCGTGGTGACTGGAACTGCCGAAATCACTAACGGGGAAAAGGTTCTTACCCTTACCGAAAACCAGTCCACCTATATACCCCTGGGCGAAGTTCATCGTCTCGCTAACCCCGGGACGATCCCGCTGGAAATCATCGAAGTACAGTCGGGCAGCTATCTGGGTGAGGATGACATCGTCCGGTTTGAGGACACCTATGGGCGAGTCAAATCATGACCCAACACCCAAAAATATATGTCGCTGGCCATCGGGGCATGGTGGGCTCTGCCATCGTGCGCCAGTTATTAGCCCAAGGCCACCCAGCCGATCGCATTATTACCCGCACCCGCACGGAGCTTGATCTCACTAACCAAGCTAATGTATTCGCATTTTTTGCAGATGAAAAACCTGATGAAGTCTACCTTGCCGCTGCCAAGGTTGGCGGCATTCATGCCAACAAAACCTACCCGGCTGAATTCATCTACGACAACCTCATGGTTCAAGCCAACGTTATTCACGCAGCGTTTGTGAGTGGCGTCAAAAAGCTGCTCTTTCTGGGCTCCAGTTGCATTTACCCCAAGCTGGCCCCACAGCCCTTGCGCGAAGACGCACTACTGACCGGTCCCTTGGAGCCCACCAACGAGCCCTACGCCATTGCCAAGATTGCCGGCATCAAGCTCTGCGAAAACTATAACCGCCAGTACGGCCTAAGCCACGGGGTGGACTATCGCAGCGTCATGCCCACCAACCTCTACGGTCCTGGCGACAACTACCACCCAGAAAACTCTCATGTTATCCCGGCGCTGATCCGTCGTTTCCACGAAGCCAAAGTCAACCGGTCGCCCAGCGTCACCATTTGGGGAACGGGTACACCCAAGCGTGAATTTTTGTATGTGGATGACATGGCTACTGCCAGCGTGCACGTCATGAACCTACCTCAGGCCATTTATGCTCAGCACACCCAACCCATGCTCGGCCATATCAACGTGGGTTGCGGGCAAGACGTCAGCATCCGCGAAGTGTCAGAAGCCGTGGCACGCACCGTGGGTTACACCGGCGAAATCCACACGGACCCGACCAAGCCCGACGGTACGCCGCGGAAGCTCATTGACAGTACCCTACTCAACGCACTGGGCTGGAAGGCTCAAGTGGGTCTGGACGCCGGTCTTAAAGCCGCCTATGAAGATTTTTTAAAGAAATACGCTACTCAGGATTGAAGGAAAATACTGTGACAACAAAACCAAAAGTCGCTCTCATCACCGGCGTCACCGGACAGGATGGCTCCTACCTTGCCGAATTTCTGCTTGAAAATGGCTACATCGTCCATGGCATCAAGCGCCGTGGAAGCTTGTTCAACACCCAGCGCATTGACCACATATACCAAGATCCCCACATTGATAACGCACGATTCAAGTTGCACTATGGCGACCTAAGTGATACCAGCAACCTCGTTCGCATCATCCAGGAAACGCAGCCAGACGAAATCTACAACTTGGGTGCGATGAGCCATGTTGCAGTGAGCTTTGAAAGCCCCGAATACACGGCTGATGTCGATGCCATCGGCACCCTGCGTATCCTTGAGGCCATCCGCATATTGGGCCTAGAGAAAAAGACTCGCTTCTACCAAGCATCAACCAGCGAACTTTTTGGTTTAGTACAGGAAACGCCACAAAAAGAGAACACGCCCTTTTACCCGCGTAGCCCCTATGCAGTAGCTAAGCTTTACTCTTACTGGATCGTAGTGAATTATCGCGAAGCCTACGGCATGTATGCCTGCAACGGCATTCTCTTTAACCATGAATCTCCTCGCCGCGGAGAAACTTTCGTTACCCGCAAGATCACCCGTGGGCTGGCTAACATCGCACAAGGGCTGAGTGATTGCCTGTACATGGGTAATCTGGATGCGCTGCGCGATTGGGGGCACGCAAAAGACTATGTCCGAATGCAGTGGATGATGCTCCAGCAAGAACAACCCGAAGACTTCGTCATTGCCACCGGTGTGCAATATAGCGTGCGTCAGTTCATCACGTGGAGTGCTGCGGAGCTAGGCATCTCTTTGCGTTTTGAAGGTCAAGGTGTCAACGAAGTGGCCGTTGTTGAGAAGATTGAAGGCACCAATGCGCCTTCACTTAACGTGGGTGACGTCATTGTAAAAATCGATCCGCGTTACTTTCGACCTACGGAGGTTGAGACGCTGCTTGGCGATCCATCTAAGGCCAAAGCTAAATTGGGATGGATTCCTGAGATTACTGTTCAGCAAATGTGCAAAGAAATGGTGGCCGCGGACTTGAGTGAGGCAAAACGTCATTCTTTGCTAAAGGCTAACGGCTATACAGTAACTGTGAGCCTTGAATGATGAAAATCGCCATTGCCGGCACTGGCTACGTAGGATTGTCGAACGGTGTGCTGCTTTCGCAGAACCATGAAGTCGTTGCTCTGGACATCGTTCCCGAGAAGGTTGAAAAGATCAACCACAAGGAATCCCCCATCGAAGACAAGGAACTTGAGGACTATCTCAAGAACAAACCCTTGAACTTCCGTGCTACACTCGATAAGAAAGAAGCCTACGAAGGGGCGGATTACGTCATCATCGCCACCCCAACAGACTACGACCCAGAAACCAACTACTTCAATACCAAATCCATTGAAGCCGTGATCCGGGACGTGATGGCGATTAATCCCAACGCCACCATGATCATCAAATCGACTATCCCCGTTGGATATACCGTAAAAACCCGCGAAGCGCTTGGCACTCAAAACCTCATCTTCTCACCGGAGTTCCTGCGCGAAGGCCATGCGCTCTACGACAATCTGTATCCATCCCGCATCGTGGTTGGCGAACGCTCCAAGCGCGCCGAAATCTTTGCCGATCTGCTCAAGGAAGGTGCCATCAAGAAGGACATCCCCGTCCTCTTTACCGATTCGACTGAGGCCGAAGCCGTCAAACTCTTCGCCAACACCTACTTGGCCATGCGTGTCTCGTACTTCAACGAGCTCGACACTTACGCTGCTACCCATGGTCTGGACAGCAAACAGATCATCGATGGTGTCGGCCTCGATCCGCGTATCGGCACCCACTACAACAACCCGTCCTTTGGATACGGCGGATACTGCCTGCCCAAAGACACCAAACAGCTACTAGCCAACTACCATGATGTGCCGCAGAACCTAATTCACGCTATCGTCGAATCCAATACCACCCGTAAAGACTTCATTGCTCACGACATAATCCGTCACAAGCCCAGAGTGGTGGGGGTGTATCGCCTCATCATGAAAGCCGGTTCGGACAACTTCCGGGCATCTTCCATCCAGGGCGTCATGAAGCGAATCAAGGCTAAGGGTATTGAGGTCATCATCTACGAACCTGCGCTGCACGACACCGAATTCTTCAACTCCCGCATCATCACTGACCTGAACGAATTCAAAAAGTTGTCGGACGTCATCATAAGCAACCGCATGTCGAACGATCTGAATGATGTCATCGAAAAGGTGTACACCCGCGATCTATTTGGCGGCGATGTGTAAGCAGCACATCAACTCACCATATCATGAATATCGTACCTGCATTCATACGTCAAAGAATTGTACATCGACCCAACCTACTAAGGATTGTCGATAACATCGGCTGGCTGTTCTTCGACAAGATCTTGCGCATGGGCGTTGGGTTGCTTGTAGGTGTTTGGGTTGCGCGATATCTTGGACCACAACAGTATGGCTTATTTAACTTCTCATTGGCATTCGTCGGCCTCTTTGCTGCCATAGCTGGGCTCGGAATGCAAGGCGTTGTCGTACGGGACATTGTGCACGATGCCGAAGGTGCAAAGGTAACGCTTGGCACGGCAGCTTTCCTGCAAGTGATCAGCGGCATGGTCACCTATCTGCTCATTCTCGTCTCCATTGCGTATATGCGTCCCGATGATACGCTAGCGCGCAGCATCGTCACCGTTCTGGGCTTGATGATGTTATTTGAAGCTAGCAAGATTGCGGTATTTTGGTTCGAATCACAGGTTCAATCAAAATATACCGTCTGGGTACAGAACGGGGTCTTTCTCGTATTCGTAGCCATCAGGATTACCCTGATCTTGAAACATGCGCAGCTCATGGCTTTTGTGTGGGCGACCCTAGGAGAAATTGTTATAGCCGCATTGATCCTAGTCAGCGTATTGAGCATGCGCGGCCCCTCTCTTGCGTCGCTTCGAGTAACTGTAGAACGTGCAAAGTCACTACTTACAGATAGCTGGCCGCTAATTTTCGCCGCGATTGCGGTCACAATTTACATGAAGATTGATCAGATCATGCTTGGGCAGATGATTGGTGATGAAGCGGTAGGAATATATTCAGCGGCAACTCGCATCAGCGAAGTGTGGTACTTCATTCCGACGTCGATCGCGGCATCCGTATTTCCGACAATTCTCGAAGCCAAAAAAAACAACGAATCACTGTACTACGCACGCCTTCAAAAACTCTATGACCTGATGGCTATGATCAGCCTGGTTGTTGCATTGCCCATGACATTACTTTCTGCAAACATCGTCAAGTTTCTGTTTGGCGCAGCTTATTTGGCTGCGGCCCCAGTTTTAACTATTCATATTTGGGCGGCTGTTTTTGTGTTTCTTGGTGTTGCAAGTAGTCAGTGGTTCTTGGCTGAGAACAAACAATTGCTAACTCTAGAGCGTACAGCGTTGGGTGCAATCACAAATATTATTCTAAATTGTTGGCTAATACCAATTCATGGAGCAGTTGGCGCAGCGATTGCTACAGTAATATCGCAAGCAACTGCTTCATGGCTTTATGACGGCATACAAGCAAAAACACGAAGAATGTTTTTAATGAAGTCAAGGGCCATGAATCCCATGAATTGGGTGCGAACATTTTTAAGTAGAACTAAGTGAGATCAACATTAACTCTGGTATTGGTAATAAAATGAAGAACTATTCTCATCGCTCGCGTACACTCATCACCGGTGGTGCAGGTTTTCTCGGTTCACATCTCAGTGAGCGGTTACTGAAGGATGGCCAAGATATTATTTGCTTGGACAACTTTTTTACCGGCACAAAGGACAACATAGCATCTCTACTCAATCATCCGCAATTTGAGTTGATGCGACACGATGTAACTTTCCCGTTGTATGTTGAAGTCGATGAGATTTACAACCTTGCTTGTCCCGCATCACCGATCCACTACCAGTTCGATCCAGTACAGACGACTAAGACCAGCGTACACGGTGCGATCAACATGCTCGGGCTTGCAAAGCGAACAAAGGCAAAGATATTTCAGGCATCCACCAGTGAAGTCTATGGTGACCCGGAGATTCATCCACAACCAGAAAGCTATTGGGGCAAGGTAAATCCGATTGGCACCCGGTCATGTTATGACGAGGGAAAGCGCTGTGCTGAGACACTCTTTTTCGACTACCGTCGTCAGCACAATCTCAGCATCAAGGTGGCGCGCATCTTTAATACCTATGGCCCGCGCATGCATCCCAACGACGGACGAGTCGTGTCCAACTTCATCGTTCAAGCGCTGCGTAACGAACCTATCACGCTATATGGTGATGGCACACAAACACGCTCGTTTTGTTATGTGGATGACCTGATCGAGGGTTTTGTGCGATTGATGCACAGCGATGAGGCCATCACCGGACCCGTGAATCTCGGTAACCCAAGCGAGTTCACCATGCTTGAACTAGCGGAAAAAATACTTAATCTCACGGGGAGCAAATCGAAACCGATCTACAAACCCTTACCTCAGGACGATCCGAGGCAACGGCAGCCAGACATCACCTTAGCCAAAAAGGAACTTGGATGGACTCCAAAAGTTTCTCTGGAAGATGGGCTCAAAGAAACCATTGCATATTTTCGGAAGTTGCTGAATGGATAATTTCGTACTTACAACGCCGGTAGCATTCATTATTTTTAATCGCCCAGATACGACAGAGCGGGTTTTTGTCGAAATTGCAAAAGCAAAACCACATACATTGCTGATAGTCGGTGATGGCCCAAGGCCCAATCGGGCCGGTGAGTCGGAACGTGTGGCTCAGACACGTGCAATAATCCAACGAGTGGACTGGCCATGCAACGTACTGACAAACTTCTCGGACGTAAATTTAGGTTGTCGCAAGCGTGTTTCAACCGGTATTGACTGGGTCTTCGAACAGGTAGAGGATGCGATCATTCTAGAGGATGATTGCCTACCGGATCCTACATTTTTCCGATTTTGTCAAGAAATGCTGGAGCTATACCGCGATGACGAAAGAATTGGAATGATTAGCGGAGACAACTTCCAATTCGGTCGACGTTACGGGCAAGATAGTTACTATTTTTCGAAATATGTTCATATCTGGGGTTGGGCTAGTTGGAGAAGCCGTTGGCAAGGCTGCTACGATGAATCGCTGAAGCATTGGCCGCTGATTAGGGATTCCGGACGGCTGCGTGATCTTGTTTTAGATGATGCAGAGGTCGGTTACTGGGGAGAGATTTTCGAGAAAGTTTTTAAAAGGGAGATTGATACTTGGGACTATCAGTGGGCATTCGCAAATTGGCTGACCGGGCGTAAGTCTATTCTCCCTGCAAACAACCTTATTTCAAATATAGGATTCGGGCGGCCTGATGCAACTCACACTTTTGGCGAAAGCCCATTTGCTGAGCTACCAGTGTCGCCTGTAGACATTCCCATCAAACACCCCTTGGCACTTGTGATAAACAGAGCTGCAGATCAGTATTTTTATAAAAATCACATTCGCATTTTCCCTTTGCGAAAATTAAAAAATATAGTCAGACGTACCTTCCAAAAACTTCTGGGTTGGCCAGTATGACTTGCCCGCATTTAGTTGGATGTGGCTTATTATTTCGCCGTGATGCGGCAAGGGAGATAATTTGAAATCGCACTGCAGGGTTTGCGGCAAAGCGCATACTACCGCCAATTTTTCTGGTGAATTGCTAGGGCAAAAAATAGATTATTTTGATTGTCCAGTCTGTGGTTATGTTCAAACCCAGGAGCCAACCTGGCTTGACAAAGCCTATGCTTCCGCCATTAATAATTGCGATACCGGAATAATGCTGCGCAATCAGAATAACGTGGGGGTAGTGCTAGCGACTTTGACTGCGCTTGGTAAACGTTTTGGATGTGTCATAGATTACGCAGGTGGCTACGGTATTCTAGTGCGTTTACTCCGTGATAAGGGGGTGGATGCACTGTGGTCTGATCCATATTGCACCAACCTTCTTGCAATCGGTTTCGAATATAGCGATGAAGAAGCTAGTCTTGTTACAGCCTTTGAGGCATTTGAGCATTTTGTTGAACCTCTTCGAGAGGTGGAGAAGCTTTTTTCAATTGCTCCAAATTTGCTGATCTCAACAGAACTTATTCCTACTCCCACACCTGCGCCGGAACGATGGTGGTATTACGGGCTTGATCACGGGCAACACATTGGTTTTTATCGCATTCAGACACTTGAATGGATCGCAAGGCGATACAAAAAACACTTAATTAGCGATGGTCAGAGATATCATTTGTTCGTTGAGAAGAAATTTCCTGCTATTTTCTGGCGGTTTTATCGTAAGGTGGCCAATCGACTACCCTCGTTATTTACGCGGGGTATGCGCTCAAAGGTATGGGACGATTTCGATAAGTTAAGCGGCAAATTAGCGATACGTCGTTAATCTCTAAAAACAAGATACAGATTGGTTATGATCAATAACAACAGACCGTACGCACTCATATGTGGTGTTGGTGGGCAAGATGGATTGTACTTGGCTAAACTCCTCATCGAAAAGGGCTATCAAGTCGCTGGTACCTTGCGAGATGTTAACGCACAACGTTTTACGAAATTGTTCAGACAACCACCGCCGTGCAGGTAGCGGTGGAAGTGTTGTACCGGTACGAGCAGCACGAATGATGCTCAGCAATTCTAAATATGGCTTTTTACCACTTACTGATAAAAAGGGCTGGACAAAAGTCAAAACAATCCGCATGATACAATGTTTCGACATTGCAATGAAATGTTTATGGACTCCCCCTGCAATTTCCACCACCTAAGCATTAACTACCTGGTCGATTCACTTAGGAAAATGCACAAACCCTCTTTGGCATGCACAAGATTCCATCCGACAACCGTATTCGATCACTTATGGATGAAGTGGCACCAAGCCATATTATTAAAGAATTAATCAGTAACTGACACTCGGCGTTGATTTTGCTTTCGGTATGCATTTGCTCAAAACGATGCTGAATAGCGCAGAATTCTGTGCGTAGAGATTCCTGCTTGACAATAGACATCAGACGGAGACTTGCCCGTTTCAACCGCCAGTATTGCCGCCAGAACGGCAGTGCGAACTCCGTAGGGCAACTCGTTATAGCGTCGTCCCCAGTTCTCTGCCTTGCACTTGATATGTTGCTGATCTGTAGTGTTTTTCCCTGCGTAACGTGCCCAATGCACCCGACCTGGACGGAAATTAAACCACAGTTTCTCTGTATGTAAGCAGCCTTGGTTCATGACTTGAAGTTCAAGCGTTTGCCAATCCGACAATGCCTCATCATAAAGCGCAGATGGGTAGCCAAAAAGAATGACTGGGCAAGGCAAATCCTTCAATAGTTCCAACAGTGCCACGTGATCCTGATTTTCGTAATCAAAACGGTAACGTCGGCTGGAAGTCCGGGTTGTCTGTAAATAAGTAGGATCGCAGTAAATCAGTTCCCAGCATTGATAGGCATAGTGCTTCGGAAACGGGTGTGCACAGCCATAAACCAATTCCACCGGATAGTCGCAATTAAACTGATCGAGCAGCACCTGCTGGCTTTTATCAAACCAATATTGCGCAATGCAGGCGGCTTACGCTTCATGATGGCTCCGCCACCCAGATCTGTCTCAGTGTACGTATCATGCGGGGGCATCGACGCAATGATCGGCTGACATAACCCAGAGGTCGCCTTCGAACCAAAATAGGCACCCATAATCTGTCATCCCAATAAATCCCCTTGATGGGCACAGAATAGTTCGTAGGGGCTGATGTCAAGTGGTTTGTGTGATCGCCGAAATATTACATCATCAGTGCGTGTGAAAATACTCTGTTTTTAGGGGGGGGAGTAGTTACACAAAATACACAAAATACACAAAATTTACTTTTAAATCTCAAAATCAACTTGATTTTAGGATACCACGTGCGTGTGGAATAAAATTCAGCCTGTTTGCAAAGTCTTTCATGCTCTGATGTGGGAATTTTTCTTCCACCACCGCCATCAATTTTATACACCCAAGCCGATATAATTTTTACGATTTATTATCATGCAGTTAGAAAATATAAAATACTTACCGTCCACAGTATATCTACAGAGTAATACACATGCCCACTGTTGTCTTTGACTACCAAACCTTCGTCGCTCAAGAATTCGGAGGGATTTCGAGATACTTCTGCGAACTGGCCTCACGCATCCACGGTTTAGATGGTTTCCAGGCCAAGGTCATCGCCCCGCTGCATCTCAATGCTTATCTGCCGGAATGTGACGTTCCCAAGGCCGCAGTGCGACTCAACGGCAATTTCCGTGGCCGCGGACGGCTGTGTCAGGCCGTCAACGCCTTGCTGGCACCGGCACTGACGCGGATGAGTTCACCGTCACTGATCCATCGCACGTATTACGCAAATCAACCTCGCATGGGTGATGTACCCGTGGTTTTGTCTGTCTTCGACATGATCCATGAACTCTTCCCGGAGAACTTTGCTGTTGATGATGTCGTGATCCGAAACAAGCGAGAAAGTATCAACGCAGCCGATCACCTGATTTGCATATCCCACAGCGCTGCTAACGACCTCGTCAAACTATTCGACGTGCCGCCCTCAAAGATTTCCGTCATCTACCAAGGTTATTCGGACGTTTTTGTGCAGCACGGACCACTGGGTGAGTCCTCTCCCCGTGACCGGCCCTACTTGCTTT
>JAJXWR010000035.1 GCA_021781515.1 Pseudomonadota bacterium | reverse complement strand
GGGTAATCATGCCCTGTACAGGAGCACGGATTTGCGTCCGCTCCCAGTCCAGACGGGCGGCCACATAATCCGCACGGGCTTTACGCAACAAGGGGTGCAAAGCCGGTACACAGGTAATCGCCTGCGCCTGGTGCACCGAGCGATTTTCTTCAGCCACCTTAAGCTCGGCCGCCCTTAACTGCACTGCATCCCGGGCATGAATGGCCTCTTCAGCCGCCAAGGCCGCACTATGCAACAGCGGCTTGCGCCGTAACCAGTCTGCCTGGGCCGTTTGCCAGCGCACGTTGGCTTCAGCAATTTCAGCCGCATCTTTTTGCAGCTGCGCACACTGAGTACGCAGTTCTCCCGCCACATTGGCATAGGCCAGTGCCGCCTGCTGCTGGCGTAACACCAGATCACTGGTATCCAGCATCAGCAATGGAGTACCCACCGCCACCTGCTGCGTATCATCCACCATGACGCCGGTCACCACCCCGGCGATCTGCGAATGAATGGCGATGTCATGCCCCTGCACATAAGCATCCTCGGTCGTTTCCTGATACTGACCCCAACGTTCCTGATAGAACCACGCCGAAAAGCCCAGACCCGCAAAAATCAGTGCCAACAACAGTAATGACCATTTACGCCGGGAATTGGTGGGAAGCGTTGCTGCCGTAGAATCAGTCATGATGGATAATTGCACTCCTGGCTGTATTCAGCCCTGTATCATCAGTAAAACCACCACCCAATGCCTGTACCAGTGCGACCTGATCCAACAAGGCCTGACGTTGCAGATTCAGACCTTGACGATGCAGCAGGATTAAGCGCTGTTGTAATCGAAGCAATGGCAAGGGATCGTCCAACCCAGCAATCACCCGTTGTTCCACCTCCTGCTGTTGCCGTTGCAATTGCTGAGTACGCGACTGCAAGACCTGTTGCTGACGTTGCATACTGGCCATTCCCACCAGCGCCCGATTGACTTCCGTAACCGCCTGCGCCAGGGTTTTCTGGTAATCTGCTACTGCCAGCTGAGCCGCCGATTCCCCTTGCTGCATATCGGCTTTTAAACGTCCCGCATCAAAAAGCGGCAAATGAATAGCCGGACTGATTCCAGCCACCGCCGATCCCCCTGCAACCAGTTTATTCAACCCCAGGCTGGAATACCCCAGCATCGCCGCCAGGTTGACATCCGGATAAAATGCCTGATGCGCCGCATGTACCCGTGCAGTCGCCGCCTCAACCCGTGCCCGGGCTGCCGCCAGATCCGCTCGCCGTGACACCCAGTCCAGCGCAATTTTGGGGGGGATTCCTGAATGTATCACTGGTAACGCCACCGGTGGCAATTTCAGGGCAGACCAAGGCAGCTGCGTCAATGTCTGCAACTGCACCTGCTCCTGTGCCAACTGACCGAGAATATCCTGATTTTCCTGCACGGAGGCCATCTGGTCCAACTCTGGCTCCTGCAAATGCTCTGCGGGCTCCAGACCCTGCTGTACCCTCAGTTGCAGGCGTTGCACAATGGCTTTTTCCACTGTCTGCTGCTGCACCACCTGCTGCTGCTGCAACAAAAAAAACTGATAGCGCACATACGCCGCTGCCACCTGTGTCGACAACCAGTCGGCCATTCCTTGCAGTTCCAGTGCCCTGGCACGCCGCTCGCCTACAGCAGCCTTAAGCAGCGCCCGGCGTTGCCCCCAGAGGTCAATATCCCACTGCATCTGCAACCCCAGCTCACCGTCATCATAGACCTTGCCACCATAAGGTGGCGGAATATAACTGTTGGCACTTAAACGCTCATGATCCACACTGGCCATGGCAGAGACATTCGCCCCCAGACTGCCATGCGCCTGGCTGACGACAGCCGCCGCCTGTTCCAGCCGGGCCTGTGCAGAATCCAGATCGGGGTTATGTGCCTGTGCCGCACTGACTAAACGGTTGAGATCGACATTATTCCATTGTTTCCACCACTGTGCCGACGGCCAGTCCTGCGGTGCAGCAGTGAACAGCTGCGATGGGGTAACGCCTGGCAGCGGCGGCAACGCCGGCTCTGGCGGCGGACTAAGACAAGCACTCAAAACGACAGAGACACTGCCCAGCAACAGCAACCGCAGCAAGTAGGGCAGCGATTCATTATGCATCCCGAGCCTCTTCCAGTGTTTTCATCAACGAATGCAACGAGTTTTGTAACAATTGCGTGGCATCCCCACCCAGATGGGCATAAATTTTACGGTTACGCTCCCGAAGATCCGGAAGAATCTTTTCAATCAACCGTTGCCCTTCCTCCGTCAGCGACAGATCAATACGGCGTCGATCCTGAGCGCTGGTCAGACGACAGGCCAGATTTCTCTCCACCAGTTCATCACAAAGCCGAGTCAGATTGGAACGGGTTTCACCAATCCCCATACAGACCTCTGAAGGATTGATGGTTTCCTGACGGCTATAGATCATCAGCATGATCAAATAACTTTTATAACACAGACCATAAGGTTTCAACCATTGCGTCAGTACCTCACTCATTAACCCAGCGCAATGTTTGATTAACAGATTAATGCGCACCGGACCCAGTTCTTCTCCTGTCGCCCGATGATGGGCCTGCGCCACCAGAGATTCCGTTTTATTAAAATCATATAATTTTGAACTATTCATTTCTGTATTATATCCACCACGCATTTCTCTGTCAACTGATCTGCCCTGTTTTCCATACGGCCGTGCGACTACACACCCACTGCAGGGCATAGCATCTCCCTGTGAATCACCCACAGTGTAACAAGGATTAAACCAAACTGTGAACTACTCAGGCCCAAAGGCTCCTGCGCCGACCATCCGTGCAGCGACCTCATCGCAGGCAGAGAATTTGCTAAAGCAATCAAAAAAACAGCTATCATTTTATACTTTATCAACTTTAAGTGACGCTTGTAACGTTTACCGGAGACATAATGCAATACAGACCCTTAGGGCAAACAAACATTCAGGTCAGTCAGTTGTGCTTGGGAACCATGACGTGGGGACAGCAGAATACGGAACAGGAAGCCCATCAACAACTGGACATGGCTGTTGATGCCGGTATCAATTTCATTGATACCGCTGAACTGTACCCTGTACCGCCCCGACCAGAAACCCAGGGACTGACCGAAACCTACTTAGGGTCATGGCTGGCCCGACCTGGCAATCGCCACAAAGTGATCGTCGCCACCAAGGTCGTGGGACGTTCTCGTAAACTCGTACAGGCGGCACACATCCGTCAGGGAAACACCTGTCTGGATCGACAACACATCCAGATGGCCGTGGAGACCAGCCTACAGCGACTACGCACCGACACCATTGATCTGTATCAGTTACATTGGCCTGATCGTCCCACCAACCATTTTGGAGAACTGGGATACCGGCATCAGGCAGCGCAGGAATTCATAGCGATCGAAGAAACACTCCGGGTACTTTCCGATCTGATCAAGAGCGGCAAAATCCGTATGATTGGTGTTTCCAATGAAACCCCATGGGGCGTGCATGAATTTCTCAGGCAAGCCGAACTTCAAGGATTACCCCGTATCGTCAGCATCCAGAACCCGTACAATCTGCTCAACCGCAGTTTTGAAATCGGCCTCGCTGAAATGGCCATTCGTGAACAAACGGGTTTACTGGCCTATTCCCCCCTGGCCTTTGGTGCTTTAACCGGAAAATATCTGCAAGGACAAACCCCTTCAGGATGCCGTCTCACCCTGTGGGAGCGTTTTGCCCGGTACAAAGGCCCAGTGGCTGAAAAAGCCATACAGGCTTATGTTACGCTGGCCCGGGAACATGGCATTGAACCGGCGCATCTGGCGCTGGCCTGGGTCAACAGCAGGGATTTTGTGACCAGTACGATTCTGGGGGCTACCCGTCCCGAACAGCTGCAAATGAATATTGCCAGTCTTGATATCCCATTGCCCGATGCATTGCTTCAGGGAATCGAGCGAATCCACGCAGAGTTTACCAATCCCTGCCCATAAGCTTCGATGGCAAACCTGAAAACAATTAAATTTTAGGATTATACTGGTGGCAGGGTTTAGCACAAGTTAAGGATATTGATAACGATGCCGTGTAAGCATACCGTGGTCCTTCAATGAAAACAGTGCGTCTGGCCAGGTTACGGATCGCTGTTTCTCTGTCTGCCCAGCGGATGGACTGATGCACACTCGCCATGTGCTGACGCTGCCCCTCTTGTTGATGACACTGGGCATTGACCGGGTTTTTGCTGACGCTGGTCCACCCGTTGCCGATGCCACCTTGTCCTCCACCCAGGTGCACGGTTTCCTGACCGCCGGTGCCGCCATCAACGATCAGGCCCATGTCGCAGAATTACGCGACCTTGGCGATAATCTTGGCATACCACACCGGGGCGATTACTGGGCACCCGATTCACGTCTTGGAATACAGTGGGATCAACAGCTCAGTCACCGGCTAGCCGCCACCGTTCAGGTGGTGGCGGCGCATCAGGTTGCACAAACCTTTAACAACAGTGTCCAATGGGCTTTTTTGCGCTATAACTGGACCTCAGCCTGGACACTGCGACTGGGACGGACAGGGGTAGATGCGTTCATGCTGTCTGATCACCGTAATGTGGGCTATTCTTACCTGTGGGTACGGCCTCCCGTCGAATTTTATGGCTATCTGCCGCTTTATTCAGAAGATGGTGCCGATCTGCAATACGAACACCAACTGGGTGATGGTCTGTTGATGGTCAAAGTATTTGGCGGCACCAGTCGCCCGTTTTTTTACATAAAAACCGCCCCCCCCCCCTCATACACCCAATTCCTGATGAGCCCCATAGTCGGACTGAATATAGTCTGGAAAAATCCCGACTGGACCTTGCGTGCTGGCGGCGTGTCCCTGAAAATGCATCATGATTTTTCCGGAATGGACACCCTGTTAAATGCCGCCAGTGCACTCGCCCCCTATTATCCGCCATTCGCTACCGCCGCCACGGTGGGTTCTGAGGATAATACCCATATCACTTATTGGGGAACTGGTGCCAATTATGACGACGGTCAGTGGGTGGTACTTTCTGAATTCAGTTCAACTCTGTTTCAAAGTCAGTTCAAAGCCAATACCGCAGAAGCCTACCTGACGCTGGGCATGCATCTTGAGGACTGGACTCCATTTATCAATTATTCCAGGGTATGGGAAACCCGCACAGATTATCAAGTGCCCCTACCTCCGGGTGCCTTGTTGCAGTCGTACCCGGCTCCGTTGGCACAATCGGTTTCCGCACTCACCACAGGGTTCAATAAAGGACTCTTCGGTCTGACCGAATCACGCCAAGCCACCTGGTCATTGGGAGTTCGCTGGGATTTTGCCAACAACATGGATCTTAAAGCCCAATACGACCTGGTGCGTGTCGCCCCCAATGCCTTTGATCTGTGGACCAATACCCCGGGCTTTGCGCCTCGTCAGGGCAATGTCAGCATGCTGTCTCTGACCTTTGATACGGTATTTTAAGGATCATGAATTCTTGAAAGGATATAAATATGTTTTGAAAAACCGGGTTGGTTTATCAAGCAACCGTGAATTAAAGTGATCAGAAACAATTAAACCATACCCGGCACGGGGTTAAACATATAGACTTAAGGTGTTGTTTAACACAGTATGGAGAATGCCAGAGAGGGGGTACAGCAAAAATATTTCTTACAAACGAGTGTAATGAATTTATAGAGGCAGAAATACCTGCCTTTATGAATTTTGTTAAAAACCTAAAATCCCGGTCTGGAATTATTAATTTTGCAGAAAAAATATCAAACGGCATACTGGAAGGCATTAATTCAAATACACAACAAACAAAAATAATGGCGAGAGGATATGAAAACATTAATTACTTTATTAAAAACATTTATTCGGCTGCAAAATAAAACTGGCTATCGGTCATGGCACGGATGCTGTAGTTACAAGACGGTAGCCATGAAAACCCCCGACGGATTTGTATAGTAACACTGGACATGCCTGCTGTTTTCCGGACAAGAGGCCTCTGCGTTGTTGCCCGATCAGCGATGTTGCAGACCGGACGACGAAACACCGATGCCCTTGGATTACGTGAGTAGCCAGCACGTCTCTGCTAATGTTAAAGTAATGCTTACTCTACACGACCCCTGACACCAGTGTCCCGTTTCTGAAACAGTCAGGGGATGCTGAATACGACCGAAAGGAAACCCAGGTAATGCGTTTTTTTGGATTCGGTACATTTTTATTCTGGCTTGCCCGAAAATTTCTTTATCTGTGGGTGCGCACCCATGTTTTTCCCGAAAACCTTAAAGAATTACAGATCAACCCGGACAAACCCGTCTGTTATGTGCTGCAAACCCGCTATTTTTCCAATCTGCTGGTGATTGACCGGGAAACCCGGCGCTATGGCTTGCCCCGGGCCATGAAACCATTGGCATCGCCGCTGCTTCAGGAAAAACGTTCAGTTTTTTTTCTGCTGCGCAGTGAAAATGCTGGGCCATTGCGCCAGAATCGCTTTACCTACTCACCGCGCCTCGTGCGTCTGATGGAAGCCTCGCATACGCATCCTGATCTGGAGGTGCAACTGGTGCCCGTCAGCATTTTGTGGGGCCGAGCACCGGACAAGGAAAACTCGATCCTGAAAATCCTGTTTGCCGACAGTTGGACAACCCCGAGTGCCTTCAAACAGTTTATCGCCATTTTGTTGCATGGTCGCAATACCATGGTGCGTTTCAGTCCACCTATTTCATTACGCTCTTTCGTGGACAACACCACCCCGGATCTGGCGTTGCGTAAACTCTCCCGCATATTGCGTGTTCACTTTCGCCGACAACGTGAAGTGGCGATCGGCCCCGACCTTTCTCACCGTCGCACGCTGGTACATGCCATCATGACTGCGCCTGAAGTTCAGGCCAGCATCCGCACGCTGGCACAGCAAGAACGTCTGGGTGCCGAGGCCGCCGACAAACGGGCCCGTTCCTATATTCATGAAATTGCCGCTGATTACTCCTACCCGACGATACGACTGTATGAACTGTTTCTCACCTGGCTGTGGACCCGGCTGTATGACGGTGTTGAGGTACAACACCTGGATGAAGTGGCCGCTCTCGCCGAAACCCATGAAATCATTTATGTGCCGAGCCATCGCAGTCATATTGATTATCTGCTGCTGTCCTATGTAATTTTCCGGCGAGGACTGATGACCCCGCACATTGCCGCCGGTTCCAACCTGGATATGCCGGTAGTCGGCCCTATCTTAAGACGCGGCGGTGCCTTTTTTCTGCGCCGCAGTTTCAAAGGCAACCACCTCTATGCCGCCATTTTTAATGAATACCTGCATGTCATGATCAGCAAAGGCTATTCCATCGAATATTTTATTGAAGGAGGCCGCTCACGCACTGGCCGTCTGCTCGGCCCGCGAACGGGCATGCTCTCAATGACCGTACTGAGTTATCTGCGCGACCAACAGCGGCCCATTGTCTTTATCCCGGCGTACATCGGCTATGAAAAACTCATGGAGGGGCGTACCTACGTGGGTGAACTCATGGGGCAACCCAAACGTAAAGAATCCTTGTTACAAGTGCTCAGCACCATCCGTCGCCTGAAAAAAACCTTCGGCAAAGTGCACCTGAGTTTTGGAGAACCGATACATCTGAAAGAACTCCTGCTGCAAAAAAACCCCGAGTGGCTAGCACAGCGGCAAGACCCACAGGCACCTTGGGTGCATGATCTGGTGGACTCGCTGGCCCAAAGCATTGTCACCCGTATTAATGCAAGCGCTGTTGTCAATCCGATGAATCTGGTCAGCCTCTGTCTGTTGGCAACCCCAAAGCACGCCATGGATATCAACATGCTGGGGAGACAACTGGACCTGTATAAACGCATGCTTCTGGCAGCGCCTTATAGCGAACGTATCGTCTGTACAGCACTGGACGGCCCGGGCATGATTGCTTATGCCGAAAAACTAAAATCCATGCAACGACGTCGGCATCCGCTTGGGGATATTGCCTATCTTCAGGAAGAACAAGCCATCTTACTGACCTATTTTCGCAACAATACGCTGCACTTACTCACCTTGCCTTCCTTGATGGCCTGTTTTCTTTTACATAACATTCAACTGCCTGTAACAGAACTGATTCGCCTCGTGCTCACTATTTATCCTTTTCTGCAAACCGAACTCTTTTTACGCTGGTCAGTGGCTGACCTCGAACCGGTCATTGGGCAATACCTTGATGTATTGCTCACCAGTGGGCTGTTTTTGAGCGATCCGGAAAAACTGCTGAGTTTACCGAACCCCACGACCGTTGAATTCGAACAGTTAAGAATTCTCGCCAGTTCCATTGCTCCCAATCTGGAACGTTATTTTATGACGGTTGCCTTGCTAAGCCATATGGGCAGTGGCCGCATTGACCCCAAACGTCTGGAGGAACTCTGTACCTTGCTGGCACAACGTTTATCGATCCTGCATGAATTCAATGCCCCGGAATTTTTTGATAAGGCATTGTTTCGCAATTTCATTGGTACCATGCAGCGCATGCAGTTGGTGACCACCGATGCACAGGGATTATTGACCTTCGATCAGCGTCTGCAAGAAGTTGCTGAATCCTCGCGAGCCATCCTGGACGCTAATATCCGGCAAACCATCATGCAGATGACACATATTGATGACGCAGAAATTGCGGCCGCACTGGCACCAACGCACGCTGGAAAAACAGAACCACGAGAACACAACTCCAGCCGATAGCCCAACGTGTGGCGATGTGAGAAATCACCTCCGCATCAGGCCTCACTCAGTGTGGCAGGGAAATTCATCACAAATGTCGTTCCCTTCCCCAATTCACTGTGTACCATAATCTGTCCCTGTAATTTGCGATGGATCAGTTCATGCACCAGGTACAAACCGAGGCCTGAGCCGCCGTCATCCGCCTTCGTCGTAAAAAATGAATTAAAAATCAAATGATGCTGCACATCCGGAATACCACAGCCATTGTCCGCAAAGCTTAAAGTGACACGTTTTCTGGCATCCAGCGTGGCCTCAATCGTCACTTCACCGGCAGCCATGCCTTCAAAAGCATGCGTTTGCGCATTATTCAACAGGTTGGTAATGACCTGACCCAAGGCCCCAGGCTGACTTTCCAGCAAAAAATCTTCAGGCTGCAACTTCAATACCAGGGTAATTTTCTTACCACGCAAAGCCGCCTGAAATACCGTCCAGTTGTCCTCAATGACCTGACGCAGGGAAAATGAACGAATACGTTCACTGCACTGATCCACCGCCACCTGTTTGAAAGAATGCACCAGTCCTGATATTCGCTGAATGTTTTTAGCAAGAATATCAACACTGTAATGCATTTCCTGAAAAAACGTCTGTAAATCCTGACGCTTCAGGCTTTGACTGACAAATTTCTCGTCAACAGTTTTTATCTGCCCCTGCAAATAATCCATGGACAATATGGTATTACCAACCGGCGTACTCAATTCATGGGCAATACCGGCCACCATACTGCCAATGCCGGCCAACTGCTCGCAACGCAAGAGTTCATCCGACATTATTTTCATGGTCGATTCCGGAACATTGAGCTTTGATATGGGCACATGCTTCAACTGACAGGACCAATGCATCCAGATCAAACGCAACAGCGGCAACCACGGCTCAATGAGTTGAAACACATTGGGAAATGTCGCACTCTCGGGGCGTACAAAAATACTCAGCATCGCTGGATCAGGAACTATGGAGGCTTTCAGCGTCATACTGAAACAGCTGGAAAATCCGGAGTGCGCCAAGTCATAACAACCGCTGCAGTTAGCACAATTCAGGATATCCGGTTCACAATACTGGCAATTGTCGCTGGTCTGGCCATCGACAAGATGGCGGCAGGGTATTTCTGTTCGGTTAACTTGAGCCGAAGCGACCAGCCCTTCCGGGGCTCGTAATACCAGCAACTCCCCCTGTGCGAGGTCAACCCCGCGAAACAGACAACGCCATTCTGGCTGCAATTTTTCAATGGCGGTCAGGCAATAATCCAGCACTGTTTCAAGCGGCTGATTATCCAGCAACCGCAGCAACACCTGATTCTGGGCCAGAATAAGATCATCCGTCGCATCGCTCATCGCATCACCGGCTCCAGTTCATTCCCTGTTGGACCGCAATTCATCGCCTATTCATCTATTCGCTAGCGGGTCATTTACTAACGTACCATCAGCGTTTCGAAGTGTAGACTATTGTACTCTTTTGTAAATAATTGCCACAAAATAGTGCGATATTCTTGTGGATCTTTGCGCAACACCCGTTCACTATCTGCCTGAACCTGCCAAGCCAGAGAACGGGAAAGAAAAAAACGCAAGGCAGCAATGACCAGAAAATCCGCCAGACTCTGCAATTCCTGCAAGGTTAATGCCTGTACCCTCTGGTACGACTGCAAAAACACCCTCGCCTTGTCGACATCCAGCACTCCATTCGCCGCCCGACACCAGTCATTCAGCACAACCGCCAGTTCAAAAACCCGGAGGTCTCGCCCCGCTCCATAAAAATCCAGGACGGCTGACAAAGCCGTCCCCTGCCATAGTACATTATCGCGAAACAGATCGGCATGAATAGCAATCACCGACGAATGGTGATGCCGCTTGGCAACATGTTGTCGCCAGTCTATCGCCTGTGCCCAGTGCAGCAGGTGCCGGTCCTCTGCACTCACCACCGATGACCGCAGCAAATGTTCAGCGGCCTTGAGCCGCCACTCTAGATTTTTCGGATGTTCAGGCGCAGTGTCCCAGGTCTGCATGGCCTGATGCAACTGCGCCAGTACCACTCCCAATGCCTGTAAATGCGCATTCTCCGGATGCATCTGCATTTGCCCAGGGCAAAAGTGCAACAAGGCGGCAGGCCGCCCTTGCAAGTTCCCCAGAATCTGCCCCTGTACCGAGGGCAACGGTTCAGCCACTGGTAATTGCTGTTGCCAGAGCCGTTGCATCAGGCACAGATAATTGTGCGCCTGGTTAAAGCTCAAATCCTCAAACAAGGTTAAAATCCAGACCCCGACGCTGGTGCTCACCCGGTAATTGCTGTTTTGCACCCCATGCAGGATTGGCTCCAGGGTGAGCAGTTCACCAACCGGATAGTTCTGCAACCAGTGTTGCAGCACCTCCGGGGACACCGGTGTAAAAACAGACATCAGGTATAGGTCCGCACCCAGTGCGCCTGTCCAGGCAGGAGCAGTTGCGCTGCATTGATTTCCAGTTCATGCACTCCCGCCGTCGACAGCGGATAATGCACCTGGGTATCGGCCTGCACCCACCAGGCACACAGGCGACTGACCAATGGCATATGGGAAATGATCAACAAATCCGCCGGATGCTGCTTGTCTGTCGGAACCCGCAGCCCGACTTCCAGTTCGGCAAACGCCCCCAGAATGATCTCTGGATCCATTTCCGGCTGCAGGAAATCTTCCACTTGAAACGGCCGATGCCCCAGAATGGCGGCCACTTCCTCCGCCGTCTGTCGTGCCCGTAAATACGGACTACAAAAAATCTGTACATTTACCCAAAACGGCGCCATATCCCGGGCCCGCTGCACCACTTCCCTGCGTCCATGTCCCGTCAGCGCACGCTCACGATCCTCTCGCACCGCCGCACTCAATAGATCCGCCTGCCCGTGCCGCATAATAAATATTCGCATTACACTGTTTCAACCCACTTACCGTTGACAAAGCATGGATTCTATCGTAAACGCCGGTAATTAGCACATTTCATCACTGGAAAAGTATCAATACAGCAGTTCATGCTCCACATCGGCACTGGGCGCACCGGTCATCAATTGCCGGATAACCTCCAGAATGGGCTGACGCTCAAACACCACCGCATAAAGCCCTTGCACAATCGGCATATAAACCTGCAACTCATCCGCCTGGCGTTTGATTTCGGCAATGGTATTTATCCCCTCGGCGGTCTGTTCCAGATCCTGAACCACATGATCCAGCGACATCCCCTGCGCTAACGCCTGTCCTACCTGAAAATTACGACTCAGTGGTGAAGAACAGGTCGCAAATAGATCACCGACACCGGCCAGTCCAAGAAACGTCAGCGGATTAGCCCCCAGTCGGGCGGCAAAACGACTCATTTCCGCCAGAGAACGAGTCAATAACATACTGCGGGTATTTTCTCCCGGGGACAGTGTTGACGCCAGCCCCGAAGCAATCGCATAGATGTTTTTCAAGGCACCCGCCAGTTCCACCCCAAAAACATCTGTATTGGCAAATACCCGAAACCGGGTCGATGCCAGTGCCTCAATCACTGCGGCCCGCACCGTGTCATGCACACTGGCAATCACCGTTCCCGACAAGACGCCGGCAATAATTTCCTTGGCCAGATTGGGGCCACTCAATACCCCAATGGCCTGCCCCTGGGTTTCTTGCGCCAACACCTGACTCATCAAGGAAAAACTGCCCCGTTCAATGCCTTTGGTCGTACTGACCAAGGCACAATCCGCAGGCAAAAATGGCCGGGCTTCCTGGGCGAGCGACCGTACTGCTTTACCAGGTACAGAGAAAAACACCAGATCCGCCTGATGCAGGCTGTCCTGTAGATCTGTACTGAATTTCAACCCAGAGGCCAGTGTATATCCCGGCAAATACCGGACGTTTTCCGACGTTTGCTGCATGACCCGGCATTGCTCCTCATCACGCAGCCACAGTACAGTCGGATGACCTTTACCGGCGGCCAGATGCGCCAGCACCGTCCCGAAACTCCCCCCTCCCAAGACAACGACTTTCAAAGAAAACTCCTTTCAAAATTACCAAAATGGCGTATCATTAGAGCGTAGCATTCTGGCAGAATGAGCAGGAAATATTCGGAGGGATCCTACCTGACAGAATGATCCTCAACGGAGGTTTTTCATGAAAACTCAAATTGCCACACTGGTTTATGCGTTCATGATATCAGGCGGTGCGGTGGGTACTGCGTTGGCCGACATCAAGGAAATCCCTTCCAACGATTTAACCAATTCCTATATTCAAGGCATTTCCATTCAGCACGTCAACAAGAAAGTCCCGTGTGCAGGCAAAAAAAGTGGGGTGACGGAATGCAATGTGGCGGAAAATCTGGTGTTGACGGATAACGGGCAGAATGCCGCTGCAACCACAGCCACTTCCGGTGCTGCCAACAGTGTAGCGGCCACACAGGCCAGTATCAATCCGCTGAATAACGGTACATCGGTGTCTCTGGAGCAAGGAGGGCAACGCAACCTGAACACCACCGGTGGAGCGCTGAGCCAAAGTGGCCAACAGGTCAACATCCAACTGTTTACCCCAATGCCCATTACGACCACCGCCAACTCAACGAACGTCGATATCTCAACGGGGCATCAGGGTGCCACACTGATGTTCAATGTTCCGTCGAGATAAATGTTCCGTCGAGATAGATGATCCGCTGAAAACAGGCGTTATGTTCAGGCATCGGCTGGCTGCTGCAGGTGGTTTTGCGCTTGTCGGTTGATTTTGTGTCATTTGTACTTGCAAGGGATTTTTTGTGACTGACCCTCAAAATAAACCGGTAACACTGCAGACACTGCAACGCTACAAGACCGAAGGCCGCAAGTTCACGTGCCTGACGGCCTACGATGCCAGTTTCAGCCGTGCCATGAATCAGGCCGGCATTGATACTATTCTGGTGGGCGACTCGCTGGGCATGGTGATCCAGGGACACGCTTCCACATTGCCGGTACAGCCCCAGGATATTGCTTACCACACCGCCTGCGTCGCCCGTACTAATCAGCGCAGTCTGTTGATTGCGGATATGCCCTTTCTTAGTTACGCCGCTGAACAGGATGCGATCAGCACCGCACGGTTATTGATGCAGGCTGGTGCCCAGGTCATCAAACTCGAAGGGGGTGCCTGGCTGGCCCCACTGGTCAGTGTCCTGCGTAAAAATGGCGTACCCTGTTGTGTGCATCTGGGCCTCACGCCGCAATCGGTCAACGTCTTTGGTGGCTACAAAGTACAAGGTCGCGACGAACAATCGGCAGAACAACTCACGGAAGCGGTAAAAATCCTGGAAGCCGCTGGTACCGATCTGTTTGTGCTGGAATGTATTCCCCGTCCCTTAGCCAAGGCACTTACCGGCATGACCCGTGTTCCCGTAATCGGCATTGGTGCCGGCCCGGAAACTGACGGACAGGTGCTGGTGGTTTACGACATGCTAGGCCTGCACGATGGCAAACCGGCGCGTTTTGTCAAAAACTTCCTCACCGATGGACGTTCGGTGGTTCAGGCCTTGGCGGCCTTTGCCGATGCCGTGAAAAATGGCACATTTCCTGCGGCTGAACACTGCTTTGATTAAGCCTCTGTCTGCCTTTGCACCTTCGTTTTAATTTATTTTATTTTATTTTATTTTATTTTAATTTTTTAACTTTGTTTATTTACACAGTGAGATATTTCCATGCTGCTACTCAAAACCCGCAGTGACTTGCAACAGTGGCTCACTGATACCCGGCGTCAGGGATTGTGCATCGGCTTGGCACCGACGATGGGAAACCTGCATGCCGGACACTTAGAACTGCTTTCCCTGCTGCAACCGCACTGTGAAGTACGGGTATGTTCCATCTTTGTCAATCCGACACAATTTGGCCCCAATGAAGACTTTGATCGGTACCCGCGGACACTGCAGCAGGATCAGGATCTGCTGGAACAAGTCGGCTGTGAAGTGCTATTTGCACCCGACACCCACACGCTTTACCCCGATACGCTCAATCCCGCCACACGAGTGGTGGTCAGTGGCCTGGAAGATCGCTGGTGTGGAGCGACCCGTCCCGGGCATTTTCAGGGAGTCGCCACCGTAGTTGCCAAACTATTGCACCTGATTCAACCGGACGTCGCCTGTTTTGGGGAAAAAGATTATCAGCAACTCAGCATTATCCGCCAGATGGTACGGGATCTGGATTTTCCGGTGGAAATTCTCGCCTGCCCCACCCGGCGTGAATCCAGTGGCTTAGCACTCAGTTCGCGCAACCAGTACCTGACAGCCGACGAACGACCTCGTGCCTCAATGATCTTTGAAATGCTGAAACAGATCAGCAAACTGATCAATGACAGGGTGCATGATTATCGGATGCTTGAATCCACGGCTACTAATGTACTTGACAAATCCGGATTCATTACCGAATATTTTGCTATTGTCGATGCAACGACGCTGGAGCCGGCCACACCGGCCACAACGCAATTACGCGTGCTGGCGGCGGCGCGTCTTGGCAATACGCGTCTGATCGATAATGTGGGGCTCTGTCTGGATACTCCCTGAATACCGGATGCTGCGCCGTCAGGGTTCATTGTTTTGTGTCTGTGGAGTGTTTTCCGGGGTTTGCATTGCTTAATTCTTACACTTGATGGTGCATAATCATTGAATGAATCGCAGAAGTTCGGCACAATAGCGGCGGAGACGCCCTGTTTCAACGGGTTGAGTGGTCTCTACGACCGAGATGTTATCAGGAGAACATGATGCAGTGCACCATGCTAAAAGCCAAACTTCACCGAGCCTGTGTTACACATGCTGAACTCAATTATGAAGGTTCCTGCGCCATTGATGGTGAACTGCTTGATCTTTCAGGAATTCTTGAATACGAACAAATACAGGTCTATAATGTTTCCAATGGTGAACGGTTTTCTACCTATGCCATTCGTGCTGAAGATGGATCGGGTATGATTTCAATTAACGGCGCTGCTGCCCATAAGGCCGGCGTTGGCGATCGGCTTATTATCTGTGCCTACGCTATTTATACGGCAGCAGAATTGGTCAATTTCAAACCGCGACTGATTTACTGTCAGGCCAATAACTCAGTCAGTCATACCACCAACGCCATTCCTGTTCAATTGGCCTGAAACATTGGCCATGAAACCCTGAAACCTGAAACCCTGAAACAGCGTCACCGGTTCGGGATTTTTCCCAGCATCTTTGCGAAAATCCTGAACAATTAACCTTGTCCATCCCCGGCTCCCTTAACGGAATTTCCTTCATGTTCCAGTCGCCAGCGCGAGCGTCCGCTGCGTAATGTCAGGCGTTTGCGGTATTCCGCCGGACTCATGCCCACGTGGCGCACAAACAGGCGACGGAAAAAATTGACATCAGCAATCCCGCAGGCCGTGGCAATCGTCTGTACGGTATCAATGGTAATTTCCAGCATGATACACGCTCGCTCGATGCGTAGCTGCTGCAAATATTCCAATGGGGACTTATTGAGCACCTGCTGAAAATGCCTGAGCAAGGTTCGTTCACTGCTTCGAGCGACCTCTGCCAGTTTTTTCAAGGAATAGGTATCCTGCATGTGATCGTGAATATAGACCATGGCCCGGTACACCGGGCTATCCGCAGTCCTTCCCAACCATTGGGCCTCCAGCATGCCGCCTATATGCTGTTGTCGATTGCTATTAAAAAACAACAATTGACGACAGGCGGTCGCTATATCAGCATTCCAGTGCAGCGATAATAGGCGTAGTGAGAAATCAATAATATCCGCAGACACTGCGCAATAATAAAATGGCGCATTCAAACTGACAGGCTCACTCGCCGAGAATACCGCTTCGGGCACCCGCTGCCTGAAACCCGCCTGCAATGCCCAGTGCACACAAAATTCCTGACCATTCAGCCTGCCCATGGCGGCCGGAAATACCAGACTATTAAAACACAAGGCCAGCCGCCCTCCCCGCTGCAAATAGTCATTGAGGTAAGCTTCAATCCACGGGTAAAGCGTCGGGACTGTCCACAGATCAACGGCATTAGCCACAAAAAGCCCGGGAATCACCAGTACTCGTAGCGCCCCCGCCGCAATTCCTTCAGGAGGCAACGAGGACGATGTTGCGATGGTGGTAACGGCGGAGGCGCTGCCGCTGAGCCACTGCCAGGACAGGTTCAGTGATTTTTTTTGCTGAATCTGTGCAATACGCCGTGCCATCTGCAACACATCAAGCATCTGATACAACGTTCCAGTCATCCCCTGCGGCAACTGCAATAAATCCAGATGCAGTGCTGGCAAATCTGCCACGCTTTCCTGAGCAGAAATGGCGGTATTAACAGTAATCATGGCGATATCAGCCTTTGCTATGAATAGTCACTCCCAGTACACTGCGTACATGGAAACGTCGACATAAAGCTCAGCACAC
The DNA here is from genome assembly GCA_021781515.1 of Pseudomonadota bacterium. Lineage (GTDB taxonomy): Bacteria > Pseudomonadota > Gammaproteobacteria > Pseudomonadales > Moraxellaceae > JAJXWR01. The sequence continues at coordinate 9,060 of JAJXWR010000035.1, read as the reverse complement.
CGGAGCAGTTCCGGCAACACGGCATTGAGCCAGCAGTTGACGTTATAAAAAAATTAAATAAAATCAATAAATTGAATTAAGCTAATAATCTTAATTAATGTATGGACAACAGCATCACTACGAAATCCATCTCGACAGGGTGAGTCGGTATTACGAGGAGAGCAAAAACAGACCACCACACAAACACCTGACGTACAGCAGCCATTTTTTGCAAACATAACCATAACGGAGTTTTTTATGAAAATACTAAAAATCAGTATACTTGCCGGCTGCCTGATGCTGCAAGCCTGTGGAGGCAGCCAGTCGCCTGCGGGAACCCAACTGGCGCATCCCAACGCCGGGCAACTACTGCAAAACCCGCCACCCCGACTGCTGTCGCTGAGCGCCCGTGATTTTACCGATGAATTGCTGCAAGGTGGCAGTGCCGGTCAGGCACTGCTCGGCCTGAGCACCGGAGATAACACTGGTAAAACGGCGCTTAAATGCGGTGTTGATGTTTATTACATCAATTTTGCCAGTGTCGACGGCCAGAATCTGCCCGCTACTTCTTCAGGTGCCATTATGGTTCCCACGGGCGGCAGCGGCTGTAGTGGTTCACGACCTATTATTGAATATGCGCATGGCACCAATTTTGACCATAATTACAATATCGCCAACTTAGGAGACAATACCAATCCGGCTTATGATGAGGCATTGATGAATGCAGCACTCTATGCCGCCAATGGCTATATCGTGGTCGCACCCAACTATGTCGGTTATGACAGTTCCACTACCGCCTATCACCCCTACTTGGTGAAACAGCAGCAAAGCGCCGACATGATCAATGCCCTGAAGGCGGCCCGTTCAGCGTTACCGCTGCTGCTATCCCCCATTGTGGACAATAATAAACTGTTTTTGACCGGTTACTCTCAGGGAGGTTATGTCGCCCTGGCCACTGAACAGGCCATGGAACAACAAAATATCCCGGTAACTGCCGCTGTTCCCGGATCCGGCCCCTACGCACTGTCTGCCTTCGTGGACTATATTTTTTTAGGGCACCCGAATCTGGGCACTACGCGACTAGGTGTCATTCTGGTCGATGGTTATCAGGGCAGTTATGGAAATGTCTATAGCAATCCTGCCGACCTGTTTGCCGGTAGTCCGTCTGTACACATCCCGTATGCTGATGCAGCGGCAGACGCCAACAGCCCCGTGCAGTTATTCAGCACACCCATGTTTCCCACTGCACTCCCCGCCCTGGCCAGCGCCACGATCCTGCCCAGCGATCCAGCCACGTTAACGACAGTAAAAAACAATCTTGCGGCACTCGGACAATCCGCCTCGGCACAACCACCGGCCAATTCTACGTTCAGTCCGTTTTTTTGGGGAAATTTTCTTTCCACCGCCAGCGCCTCTTCCTATGCTTCCAGCCAGGCACCTTTGCAACACATGTATATCGGTAGCAATGCGCTGATTAATCCAACGTACTGGGCCAACTACTTGGTCGATGCACTGGCCAATATGGATAATCTGTTCTCTTCCTCAACCAGCACCCTGCCCAATGCTATGCCCAATACCACCCCGGCCAATCCGCTGCGCCAGGATTTACTAAAAAATGATCTGCGCGGGTATGTGCCTCAGGCTCCCACCTTGTTATGTGGCGGCCATGCCGACCCCATGGTGTTTTACCCCCTCAATACATCCACCATGCAAGCGGAATGGGGCGCACCGACCTTCACACGTCTGACGCTCGATGTTGATAATCTGACCAGCAACAGCCTGACACCGGTCAGCAGTTTACCAACGGCCATACAGCCCTTGGCAACGGCCAGTCAGGCGGTATTCGCTGCATTATACCAAGGCGTGTTGCAGGCCAATGCCGGGGATGTCAGCAAACTGCTGCCCTACTACCATCCGGTAATTACCGCCCAGACCTGTGCGCTCGTTGGTTTACAGTACTTTAATCAGTTTCTTTAATCAGTTTCTTTAAGGCAGTGCCTCCTGTAGAGGTGCACTGTAATGCTTTCTCTAACCTGCTTAATGACTATAAGGTAGATGATAATGAAATTTTCTTGTTCTTTGTTACTCAGTGCCCTGATGACAGTGGTCGGCATTTCACCCTGTTCGGCAGACACGGGCACCACCGTCCAGGCTGGCATGACCTACATCTCGCCCCGTGCCGATTTCTCCCCTATCTCCGGGCCTTTTGTTCCCAGCAACACTTTAGGGCTGGCCGCAGAGACCCGCTACACCTTGTTTCTCGGGGCAACCCAGGATCTGGGGACGCATCTGCAAGTGGATCTGTTGGGCGGCATCCCGCCAAAACATGATGTCAAACTACAAATATTACAACCCGCTAACGTACCGCCTTCCGCACGGGCCTTCAATGGAGCGGTCATCGCCCAGGTCACGCAGTTGGCCCCCACCCTGTTGTTGAATTATCGCTTCGGCACAATGCAGCAACGTTGCCGACCCTTTATCGGACTGGGCGCCAACTTCACGGATTTCATCAAAACACAATCTACGGCGGTGGGCAATGCGGTCAACGGCGGAGCCACCAACATCAATCTGAAACATTCCTGGGGCCCGGCCGCCCAGGCGGGGATTAACTATGCCCTGGATCAGCACTGGTCTGTCACTGCATCAGTATTAACGGTACGGGTGCGTTCTACCCTGACCAGCAATACCCTGGGCGTCGAAAACACCGCCAATGTCATGTTTCGACCGGTCGTAGCCACCCTTGCGCTGGGCTACCGCTTTTGAAACACCGCTAACCCTGTTCCACTAACCCCTTTTTCCCACCCTCACCGTCTTGTAGCGACGGTGAGGCCTCGGGATAATGCCAATATCCTACGTCACAGCGGCGATATCCGCAAATGGCCGAACGTTAACCACAAATTTAATGCAATTGTCTAAAGATTAAACAGTTTACAGTTTAATCTTGGCGGTGCCTCAGTTACACTTCTATAATCACGCATCTTGATCGGCAATCTGCTCACCTGGTCGTAACCGGACTGACTATAATGCACGATCAGGGTGACATCGGTGCTGTTGTACTGCAGGGAATGTACCTGCAGACCTAATCCAAGCGAGGAGATTTTCATGTCCGGCAAAAAAGCCCAGTTGACTATTGGTGACCAGAATATCGATCTGCCTATCTATTCAGGGAGCGTTGGCCCCGATGTCATTGACGTCAAAGAGGTTCTGGCGCGTGGCTATTTCACATATGATCCTGGCTTTATGGCCACTGCCGCCTGTGAATCAAAAATCACGTTTATCGACGGAGATCAAGGTATCCTGCTGCATCGCGGCTACCCCATAGAACAATTGGCGACGCAGTCCACTTATGAGGAAGTCTGTTATTTACTATTGAATGGTGAACTGCCTGACAAAGCACAGATGGAAAATTTCAGTTCAAGTATCCGCCACCACACCATGGTCAATGAGCAGTTGCAGTTTTTTTATCGGGGTTTCCGCCGCGATGCACATCCGATGGCGGTCATGTGTGGTGTTGTCGGTGCCTTGTCGGCGTTTTATCATGATTCCCTGGACATTCGTAACCCCGAACACCGACGGGTATCGGCAATCCGATTGATTGCCAAAATGCCAACCATTGCAGCCATGTGCTATAAATACTCCGTTGGTCAGCCTTTTGTGTACCCACGGGATGAACTGGATTACAGCAGTAATTTCCTGCGCATGATGTTCGCTACGCCTTGTGCCGATTATGAAGTGAATCCGGTACTGGCCAAAGCCATGGACCGCATCTTCATTCTGCACGCTGACCATGAACAGAATGCCTCCACATCCACCGTCCGGATGGCCGGGTCTACAGATGCCAATCCCTTCGCCTGTATTGCAGCGGGTATTGCCGCATTGTGGGGCCCGTCGCATGGGGGTGCCAATGAGGCGGTACTGCGTATGCTGGCTGAAATTGGCAGTGTCGATCACGTCGAAAGTTTTGTCCGCCGGGTCAAAGACAAATCGGACAGCACCAAACTGATGGGTTTTGGTCACCGGGTCTACAAGAATTTTGATCCACGCGCCAAGGTCATGAAGCAGACTTGTGATGAAGTGCTGAGTGCGCTGGGTATTGATGATCCAATGCTGGAACTGGCGATGAAACTGGAAGAGATTGCGTTGAAGGACGATTACTTTGTCTCGCGTAAATTGTACCCGAATGTCGATTTCTATTCCGGCATTATCCTCAAGGCCATCGGTATTCCCCTCAACCTGTTCACTGTGATATTCGCACTCGGTCGGACACCCGGCTGGATTGCCCACTGGCAGGAAATGATATCCAACCCCTACAAGATTGCCCGCCCGCGTCAGTTATACACGGGGAATACGCAACGCGACTACGTTGCGCCTTCTGCCCGATAAGGCACACACGGCCGAGAGACTTAATGCCTTTCGGCCGGTATCGCTGCAACAGTGTTCTGGCAACAGTGTTCTGCTGTAGCAAGGCGATAGTGTTTTTTAGTTACTAACAGGCCATGTAATTATGAGTTATCATTTCAGCACCCGGCTACACACCTCATTTGATCAAGCCCTGGTTCTGGTTCGGCAAGCCCTGGAACAGCAAGGTTTTGGAGTGGTCTCTGACATTGATCTGAGTACCACCTTGAAAAACAAACTCAAGGTCGATTTCCGTCCTTACCGGATTCTTGGTGCCTGCAAACCGCAGTATGCGCATCAGGCCGTGCTGGCAGAACCCTGGATTGGTACCCTGTTGCCTTGCAATATCGTCGTCCAGGCACATGCGGCGACAGACATTGAAGTGAGTGCCATTGATCCGGTGGCCTCCATGCAGGCCGTTAATAATCCCCAACTTGCGTCACTGGCTCTGGAAGTTCAGGCGCAACTGCGGCAACTGATTGATCAATTGCATCAGGCCACTTCCTGAGCAATATGCCCCTCTTGTCTCCAGGTACAGTGGCAGTAATTGTTGATCTGACCACAGTGTGAGCGGTCGATACAATGTCAGTGAACATTACAGTACAGCAACTCGATGCGTTGTTGCCACAAACACAATGCACCCAATGTGGATATCCCGGTTGTCGCCCTTATGCAGAGGCCATTGCCGCCGGAGAAGCCATTAATCGCTGCGTACCTGGCGGACCTGAAGTCATTCAGGCGTTGGCCCACCTGACCGGCACTCCCGCTATACCGCTGAACCCTGAATGCGGTCAGACCTTGCCACAACGCCTGCTGGCGTTTATCCGGGAGGAAGACTGTATCGGCTGCACTAAATGTATTCAGGCCTGCCCAGTGGATGCCATCGTCGGAGCCGCTGGCTGGATGCACACGGTTATTGCCGCCGACTGTACGGGCTGTGGCCTTTGTGTCCCCCCTTGTCCAGTAGACTGTATTGTAATGCTCGATAGTGGCCATGCCCGCCTTCCCTCGGACGCAGAAGCGCATTACTGGCGCCGGTTGCATGAACGGCATCTGCTGCGCCGATTGCGCCAGAAATCCGCCCCCCTATCCGCACACAGCCCGACCCCGCCGCCACTAATCCCCAATGAACAGGCCAAACAGACGGTAGCAGCAGCACTGGCACGCACGGAACTAAAAAAGTTTCTGCAAAAAAATCCAGAACCGATTGAACAAAACGCACTGCTGCTCTGGAAAGAAAAAAAAACCGCTCTGGAAACCGCCCTGCGTGCCACTGAATCCTCCGGAACGCTATCGCCGACGCCATTCACGCCGCACTCAGGCCAGTAATCCCTAAAAACAGCGCATGAAAACAACGCATGAAAACAACGCATGAAAACAACATTGTACTCTGCTGGTTTTCACTCGCAAAAGTCGTCATTACCACCAATGATTATTGCTATACTGTTTTTCGGCTTTTCTGATGTCCCGTTTGTAAAGGTTTTCCATGAATGATGATGACGTGGCACGCTGTTTTAGCCGCTGGCAAACTGCCAATCCCCATCCCACCACTGAACTGCAGTACCGCTCGACGTTCGAACTACTAGTGGCCGTGATGCTTTCAGCACAAACGACCGACAGTAGTGTCAACAAGGCGACTCCTGCCCTTTTTGCCTTGGCACCCACCCCAGAAGCAATGCTGGCTCTGGGTGAAGCCAATGTACGCCAGTGCATTAAAAGTATCGGGCTTTATAATACCAAGGCACGTCACCTGATGGCGACCTGCACCCGGTTGGTCAACGAATTCTCAGGTCGTGTTCCAGAAACACGCAACGATCTGGAATCCTTACCCGGTGTTGGGCGTAAAACCGCCAATGTGCTATTAAATACCGCCTTTCGACAACCTGCCCTGGCCGTTGATACCCACATTTTCCGGGTCGCCAATCGTACCGGTCTCGGCCGCGGAAAAAATGTCCGGGCCGTAGAAACCGCATTACTCGCCCGTATCCCACTCCAGTACATCACCGATGCCCACCATTGGCTGGTTTTACACGGGCGTTATGTCTGCACAGCCCGACGGCCACAGTGCAACACCTGTTTAATTAATGATCTCTGTGACAGTCTTAAGGATCACACCCTGCCAGACGCTAAAACAACCTGATTTTAATATTGACAAAAATGCAGAGCAAATCTAACACCAATGAATGGTTTTATCATGCGCTTGACACCTTTTCCACTCGCGGTGTCAAAACTTTTTAAAACCTGATAACACCCTCTGCAATTCATTGAATTTGATGAATAATTATACCTAGAGGAGTCGGAATCGAGCCCTGATCTAAAAGGGATTAAAACTTGTAGTCCGTTGGGTCCGCCACTACGGCACGAATTCCAGCAATAAATCGCGCACCATCTGCGGACGAGAAAACAGTTTTTTATAAGACGAATCGTAATCATGACGCATAAGCAAATTCCATTTTTCATATCAGTTTTATCTAGCACTATTGAGCGTTAGTGCATGCAGTCGTCCATAACAGCGATAAGCAACGGCAAAACTCGCCCTTCGGTGCGGGGTCAGGTGTGTTTAGTGTGCTGTTTGCGGGCGTCGGTTGTGAACAAAACTAATGTTGGATGATGGTGTCATCCGCCGAGTGGGCATCCGTATTCCATTAACCCATTCCGTAGCGGGAGTCCACAAACCCAGATGTGTTGCACATTTTTCCAGCCGGGGATTGCTTCATTACGAATTCACAGACATCTGCCAACATGCTATTCATCATACCCAAGCTTCTTCTTTTTCTCCTGCACCACCACATACCCTGCCTCTATATTATGATAAAAAGCATTTGGCAAGTGCGACCACTGATGCACTTCGACCAGCATCGGCAGCGCACTGTTTTGCAGGGCTTCCTTGAGATCAATCCAGCCTTCCACATCCTGGGTAAAATCAGCCGGGTTGCGCAGCACCAAGTCCAGATCGCTGCCTTCATGTGCGCCGCCGTTGACGCGGCTACCGAAAGCCCATACCTCGGCGTTAGGCACGTACTCCAAAAGCAGCATTTGTAGGGTATGCAGATGGTTGTCCGGCAATTGCAGGCCAGTTAATTCAAGCTGTGGCATCGAACACCGCCTGGATTGCCGGTGCCAGTTGCCGTACATCCTGTAAATACTGCGGCAACAACTTCAGGGTTTCATTGGCGAAGCCTTCCCCGTAGTCATGCGCCGTGTTGTTGCGATTGGCACGATAGGCCAGCCAGCGCTCCACCGCAGGCGTATCGAGCAAGCTGTGTTTACCGGCATGGCGCAACACATCGTTGAAAATCCATTTATCGACCTCACGGGGGCTGCCAACGTAAGCTTTTAAGGCTTTGCGTAACAGTTTGCCTGCCGTTTCCAGCGACAACTCAAAGCTCTTGATGGCGGCATTGCGGTAAAGATCAAAGAGCACATCGTCACGCTGTCCATGATGCTCAATGGCGAGCAAGGCCTGCTCCAGCGTATTCGCAGTGCGCAAAAGGTGTTCCACATTCAGTGCCATCATTACTCTCCTGTAAAGTCCCTGTGTGCCAAAGTTGCCCGCTGTTCACACCACCAGACAGACAGCCGCGCCATCATTTCCTCGAAGCACTCACCACCGCCTTCGTGCTGGCAGATTCAGTCTTAGCTCAGGGCTTGACCTATCCCTTTCGGGTGGCTACATTGTCTCGATGGCTTCACACCAAAACAGTTACCCATTTCGCATGCCCCGATAACGCACACGGCTCCTCATTATCCCCATTTTACAGAAAATCAATAAAGTGAACCATGATCTTTGATGTTGGCAATGGATAACGAAATTCTATTGTAAATTGATGGTCATTTCATCGCCACTGATCCGCACCGCAGTCGGGTTATCCACGGTGCCGCCTGATACTGGCGGGAGGCGCACGGAGCACCGCATTTTTCTTCGGCAGAAAGCCGTTTTCCAGGTTCGTTTTTTCCTGACTCTACTTTTCTGCCATTTTTTTGCTGCTGCACTGCTCAAGTTATTGAAGTTTTCTTGCATATTCCAGTTATTTTCAGTATCATTTCACCCCTTTAACGCTCCTCTGGCAGGATAATCTGCCTTTATGGTTCCTTTGGAGATCTACAGTCATGTATGCGGTTATCAAAAGCGGTGGCAAACAGCACCGTGTAGTACAGGGTGAAACCCTGAAAGTAGAACTTCTGAATGTTGAACCTGGACAAACCATCACGCTCGAAGAGGTCTTGATGGTTGTTGATGGTTCAGACATTCGCATAGGCACTCCTGTGGTTGCTGGTGCCAGCGTGCAGGCTGAGGTGATCTGTCACGGTCGCCATGAAAAAGTTCGCATTGTAAAAATCCGGCGACGTAAACATTACCGTAAACAGGCTGGCCACCGTCAGTGGTTTACTGAACTGAAAATAACAGGAATTCAGGCCTGATTTCCAGCCCCTGATTTCCAGACACAGTCTGATGAAGTGCAACGTTTGTATTTTTTTGACGTAAAATAATTTGATTGAAATATATTGACTGAGGATTAATCAATGGCTCACAAGAAAGCGGGCGGTTCCTCGCGCAATGGTCGCGATTCGGCTGGCCGGCGCCTCGGCGTCAAGAAATTCGGCGGTGAAGTCGTCGTCGGCGGCAACATCATCATCCGCCAGCGCGGCACCCGCGTCTATCCCGGCGCCAATGTCGGCATG
>JAJXWR010000132.1 GCA_021781515.1 Pseudomonadota bacterium | reverse complement strand
TCCGATCTGTGAATGTTATGCAGTCGTGATTCAATAGCGAGAATTTTAGAAACCCCGGCATCCATCAGTTGTTGCGTGCGAAACACTCCTGCATGCGCCTGCATGGTGGACCGGATATCATTGGCAATATCCTGAGCATATTCACCGTCTCTGGATTTTTCCAGACGATCAAGGCGTTCACTGGAAAGATCCATCGCCTCCTTCGGCAATACCGGGTGCATACTGGGTTCTTTGCGCACAGTTTCTATAATATGCTCACCGGCTGCCTTGCCAAAAACAATGAGATCCAGCAACGAATTCGTTCCCAGACGGTTCGCTCCGTGCACACTGACACAGGAACATTCGCCAATCGCATAAAATCCTTTGACCGGTTGGGCTTGTCCATTGGCATCAGGCACCACCACCTGCCCAAACCGATTGGTAGGTATTCCTCCCATCTGGTAGTGAATGGTAGGAACCACTGGAATTGGTTCCCGGGTACAGTCTACGTTGGCAAATTTCTTACCGATTTCATACACCGAGGGCAAGCGCTTCATGATGGTCTCCACCCCCAGGTGCGTCAGATCCAGCACGACATAATCGGCATGTGGACCACAACCCCGACCTTCCTTGATTTCCTGATCCATTGAGCGGGACACAAAATCACGGGGTGCCAAATCCTTGAGGTTCGGCGCATAGCGCTCCATGAAACGTTCACCGGACTTGTTACGCAAAATAGCGCCTTCACCCCGGCAGCCCTCGGTCAGCAACACGCCAGCACCGGCCACGCCCGTCGGATGAAATTGCCAGAATTCCATGTCCTGCAAGGGAATCCCGGCTCTGGCAGCCATTCCCAGACCATCGCCAGTATTGATGTAAGCATTCGTGGAGGCTGCATAAATACGTCCGGCACCTCCGGTGGCAAACAGTGTACAACGGGCCTGAAAAACCGCCGTATCCCCGGTTTCCAGATCCAGAGCCACCACGCCGAGCACCTCTCCCGCCTGATTGCGGATAAGATCCAGCGCAATCCATTCGACAAAAAACTGCGTCTTCAGGCGCAGATTGTTCTGATACAGGGTATGCAAGAGCGCATGCCCTGTCCGGTCAGCAGCGGCACAGGCTCGCTGTACGGGAGCTTCCCCATAATTGCTGGTATGACCACCAAATGGTCGCTGATAAATGGTTCCGTCCGGATTACGATCAAAGGGCATCCCCATATGTTCCAGTTCATAGACCACCTTCGGCGCTTCACGACACATGTACTCAATAGCGTCCTGATCACCCAGCCAGTCCGAACCCTTGATGGTGTCATAAAAATGATAATGCCAGTTATCGTCGTTCATGTTGCCCAACGAGGCACCAATTCCCCCCTGCGCCGCCACGGTATGCGAACGGGTGGGAAACACCTTGGTCAGTACTGCAACCGATAAACCCGCCTGCGCCAGTTGAAGGGAGGCACGCATGCCCGCCCCACCGCCGCCAATAACGACGGCGTCGTATGAATGAATGCGAAGATTAGCCATGTATCAACCCCAAAGGATCTGGATGCCCCAGATCACATCAACAAAAATCATCAGCACACAGGCCACTTCAAGCACCAGTCTCAAAGCTACCGCATTTTCTCCCATATGCCGCACCGTTATATAATCGGTTAATACCGTCCACAACCCCACCCAGGCATGGGCAGCCAACGCCAAAAGCGTCAACAAAGTGGTGATACGCATCCCTGTACCGGTCATAAACGCATGCCAGGCAGTATAATTGGGATGCGACAGCCATACCGTTAGCATGATCAGGGTATAAATCCCGAGTATAACTGCACTGACCCGTTGAATAATCCAGTCAGAAAGGCCGGAACGGCTAAAACTGGTTGCACTGTTTCTCATATCAGATCACCCACACCAGAACCAGAATAATGCCGATACCCGCCAGAACCATCCCCGACACCGCCATCCGCTTGCCACCTTCCAGCGTCTCACCTATCCCGACATCCGCCAAGAGATGCTTGCAACCCATCACCAGGTGATAAACCAGCCCCGCCAGCGTCAGGAACACGCTCACACGTAAAATAAAATTCTGGTGCCAACCGGTGACCAGAGTGTCAAACGAACTTTGAGAGCCCATCGACTGCTGCAACAAATAGAGCAATACTGGAATCAGCAGAAATATCACCACACCGGACATCCGGTGCAAAATTGAGGCAATGGCCACTGGGTTGAGCAGGTTTACAGCCAGCACCTGTCTGAGATCAAGATTGACGGGTCTTTTGCTTTTCACGACCGAAGTTCCTGTTAGGCCTCTGCACGCTGCAGAAGCGATCTGAAGGACTGTTGTGCGCTGCTACTGCTAAACCACAACAACGCTTAAAACACAACAGCATACTCTACCAGAATTTTCAGTGGCCATGCAGCACTTACAGGTTCTGCACACCCGGCACTGCCAAAATTGGTGTGAAAATTATAATGGCTGTTCCTGCAGATTACAAACACTCAACAATTATTTATTAATTCATATCAATTTCCAGAACAACAAATCGAACACGAGCCTGCATAGCTGTTTTATCCACTGGCCGGATATCCCCAAAAATCAGCCGCCTCGCCTCGCCGCCTCTCCTCCTGGCCTCGCCCCCGGGAAGGAGCCACCCACTTTGGTCAGTCACAGTTCTGGTTTATCGGCCAATAAACCACCAGACAGCGCAAAACAACGGCCAGGGGAATAGCAAAAAACACCCCCCATACCCCCCAGAGGCCGCCAAAGACAATAATTGCTACCACAATAGCAATTGGATGCAGATCAACGGCTTCCGCAAAAAGCAGAGGCACCAGCAGATTCCCGTCGATTAGTTGAATCACCGCATGAAAACCCAGAATACGCCAAAAATGCGGGGTAATACCGTTCCATTCTACAAACGCCACCACCATCACCGGCACGGTGACCATGATGGCACCCAGGTAAGGAATGATGACCGACAACCCGACCAGGATGGCCAGTAACAGGGCATAGGACAAATCCTGCACCCAGAACATCAGGTACGTACTCAGTGCAATCAACAGCACTTCCAGCACCCGACCACGAATATAACGGTAGAGTTGGCGTTGAATCACCTCGGCCAGCCGACTTAATGCCGGCCGGTGCATTGGTAAATGCTCCAGCCACCAGGCATGAATCATCTCCCGGTCCTTAAGCAACATAAAAACCAGTGAAGGAATTAACACCATATAAATGCCCAGAGTCATCAGGTGCCCCAGGATGTCTGGTGAGAGCGCCAGTAACCATTGCCCCAGCTGACCCAGTTGCCCTTGTATGACGTGCATCCAGTTTTCCACATCCCGATTCGAGACCAGATGCGGGTACATGTGTGGTAAACGCAGCAAAGTCATCTGGCTGTGCCTTAACATCAGGGGTAAAGACACAGTCAGCGACACTGCTTCATCCCAAAGCATGGGCACCAGCAACAGTAATGCGGTCACGGTGACACCAAAAAACAGAAAAAAAACCAGCAGCACCGCCGGAAATCGCCGCAGCCCCCAATGCATTAATACCTTGATGCCCCCTTCCAGCATAAAGGCCAGCACCATTGCCGCAAAAAGCGGCATCAGCATGTGACCAAATCCCAAGATAGCCACCAGCGCTACTACTAAAATAATAATCAGGATATGTGCCTGTTCATCCGCCAGAAAACGGCAGGCAAAACGCCTCCAGAGTGCCCGCATCAGGCTGATTTCTCAATATGGAACAACAGATATCCATCGGCATGTGTTACCGAATGCAAACAATGCCCATGATGTTGCAAAAAAAGCCGGAAATCTCGTTCTGAGGCAGGATCCGTTGTTTTTACCTGCAGTTGTGTTCCTGCGTCCAGTTTTTGCAGACTGACTTTGAGCCGCAATAAAGGCATAGGACAACGCAAACCTGTCAAATCCAGAGTATCCATAATCTAATCACTGATGCCTTATTTTACCGATGAATATATTGTACATCAGAATGCAACACAGGTAGAATGCCGAACATTTTGTGGTGGAATCCGGAATAACTGAAACCAGGCCAATCACTGCAATCACCCGGACGACTACCGCTGAATCCCTGCAAATCCACCCTTTGTATTTTAGCCATCAGGACGGAACCCCATGAATCTGAGACATTTCATAACAAGCCAGACGCTGATTGCGGGAATAGCAATGACAAGCGTATTTACCCATGCTTTTGATTTGGGCAACCTGAGCTCAACGTTGACTCAGGCGATAGATCCACCCGCACAAAACAGCTCACCCATCGAGCAGTTTATGGGCAAATTAGGGCAAGATCGTCAACAGCCACTGTCTACAGCAGACCGTCTTGGGGTCACTGCGGCAGTGGATACCGCAAAATCCGCCCTGCAAACCACCCACGGCGCATTTCTCGATAAACTGTCTCACGGCCTGAACATGGACCGCAATACTCTGTCCAGTCTTATACCCAATAATTCTGCACCCATTGCGGAAAATGTACTGCTCAGTACCCTGACCGCAAAATCCGGCCATTCGTACAGCGGCGAATCCATGAATCTGCTGCGCTCCGCATTGGGTCAGAGAAACGATGCCATCGGTTCAATCAAGTCTGATTTAGTCCGTAAATTGATTGAACTATTGGGAGGAAACCTGAATTCAGGCATGGTGACCGCCCTGCTGCCCATCATTGGTTTGTAGAACCCTCACTGGTTTATTTTCCCATTGAAGGTAATTTCCGGGTCATTGGTGCCGCCACCATGGCCTGGACAATGCGTTGCACCAGCGCCGGGCCTTCATAAATAAAACCGGTATAAATCTGTAGCAGATCGGCACCGGCCTGATAACGAATACAGGCATCTTCGGCATTCATGATACCTCCCACCCCAATAAGCGGTATCCGCCCAGCCAGTGCCTGATGCAGGATGTTCTGTTTTTTCAACGCCAGTTCACGCAAAGGCAACCCACTCAAACCACCTGATTCCTGAGCAGCCGCCACATTCGCCAGACCGGGCCGGGTAATTGTCGTATTCGTGGCAATCACCCCATCTGCCCCCAGAGCAACCAGTGCCTCTGCCACCTCCACCAATGCCTCATCAGCCAAATCCGGTGCCAGTTTAACCACCAACGGCACCAAACGACCATGTACCGAACTTAAACGCAATTGACAATCCTTCAGAGGCTGCAACAGTTCCTGTAATCCGTTGACGGATTGCAATTCCCGCAATCCCTGAGTATTGGGAGACGATATATTGACCACAATATAACTGGCATGGGGATACACCTTTTCAAACGCCAGGCAATAATCCGCCGCCGCCTGATCCAAAGGGGTATCTTTGTTTTTACCAATATTGATCCCGAGTATGCCACTATACCGACGGGTCTCCAGGCGACGCACCAACGCATCAACCCCCTGATTATTAAACCCCATCCGATTAATCAGCGCCTGCGACTGTGGCAAACGAAACAACCGCGGCTGCGGATTACCAGGCTGCGGTTTCGGGGTCACCGTACCAATTTCAATAAAACCAAAACCCAAGGCACTTAAACCCGATAAATACTCCCCATTCTTGTCCAATCCCGCTGCCAGACCCACCGGATTGGGAAAATCAATTCCCATCACCCGCACCGGACAGGCCGGGGGCGAACGAAA
>JAJXWR010000131.1 GCA_021781515.1 Pseudomonadota bacterium | reverse complement strand
TTCAAGGGATTATTATTTGGGTTTTGCTACAAAACCATTGCAGTAACATGTGGGACAAATTTCATCGTCACCGGGGTACAGCTTGCACCCGTGTACATGTCCTGGATCTTTTGGCTTGTCTTTGTTTGGAAGGAAATTCATGCAATGATCGCACTGCTTCACACCGGGTTCCTTAGGTGTGTTTTGAAACTTCAGAGCAGCACGAACTCCAGCATTTTGATGCGCAAATGCACTTGTATTGAAACCAACCATCGGTGCTGCAACAATGGCAATCGTGCCCATTTTCAGCAATTGACGACGCGACTCTTGAGTCTTTTTCTCCATTTTAACCCCCTCCAGGCTAGATTTAAGTAAGCAGTCTACTAAGTTCGTGCGTTATCGTTATACGGCAGACTATCACGTTATTGTTATGATTACGTGCTCTGCCTAGCCACTTAAGTGACCATGTGATGAATCCTATCACTTCAAAAAATGGATTGTCAAACAATAACCCATCAATCTATTCCATGGAACACGCTCACCCGGCAACGGCAATGGAGGAAATCACACTTTGCACTGTGTGTCCCGCGTGAAATCCAGCGCCAAGACCCTGTCCAACTCAAGACACAATCCAGGCGACTCTTCCCAGGGTGTCTTCCGCTTCCCTTTCATGTTCATGGCGCTGTCTCATGCCGACAGAACCCGCTGTGTCCTTCTCGCAACGTAACATTTGGAAAACCCTAACGATTCACGATTCATGCAGAATTTTTTTAGCTCTGCCATTGATTTTTATCGAGCAATGGATTACATCTTGAGCCAATAAATTCATATCCACGGAAAGGCTATACAGGGTTAAAAACACAATTTATGGCGCAATTAAATTAAGAGGTTCCTGCCCAATGATTCTCGTTCAAGACATACTCAAAACAAAGCTTGGCAGTTCTTGGTCCATCTCACCCGAAGCCAAAGTGATCGAGGCATTACGCTTGATGGCAGATAAGAATATAGGTGCCCTGATAGTGATGAGCGACCAGAAGCTGGTGGGCATGCTTTCGGAACGGGATTATGCTCGCAAGGTTGCTCTGATGGGCAAGACCCCCTTGGAAACACCTGTATCGGACATCATGGTCTCACCAGTGATTACGGTGACGTTGCAGCATACACTCGAACAGTGCATGGCCATAATGACGGACAAACGCACGCGGCATCTGCCTGTTGTGGAAGCGGGACAGGTGGTGGGACTACTTTCCATTGGCGACTTGGTAAAATCACTCATCCTGGAACAGCAGGAGACCATACAGCGGCTCTACAACCGATTCTAAACGAGGCCCGCACCTCGGAAGATTTCTGATTCGTGCGCCAGGTTGCCACACTTCATTGTGACTCAATCGTGCACCCCTTAATTTCCCCCACCCCATCCGGAAGGATACATTTGGCTCCGGTGTCCCGCAGGGACAATATGGCCATTTCGCCCGGATTTTGGGTGTGGTAATGCGAAAGATTGCCGACTGCAGAAAGGGTGTGTAGACTACGAGAACTGAGCCCAAGATTGCGCTGGGAGAGGGGGGGTTTGATTTTAGTTTGTGTAAGCGTACTATCAGCGCTTGGATTTGCATGTAACTTGGCACAATCTATTTTTTATACAAAAGCCATCCTGGAGGGGGGGAAATGCTAAAAACTATCAAATATTCATCGGGAATGATTGCGGTCGTAGCTTTCATCAGTTTTTCAGCGGCTGCCAGTGAAGAAAGCCCAATGAATGGCAACGTTGCAAACGGCAAGAAAATCTTTACTGAAGGAAAGGGAGCTGCTGTGGCTTGCATGACATGCCATGGCGAAACCGGCTGGGGAACAGAAGCCATGGGCGCTCCGCGACTCGCCAATCTTGGCTACCCCTACGTTCTCAAACAGCTCACGGATCTGGCTGAAGGACGCCGTACTCCGTCAGGTGCCGGAGCCGTAATGCCTCTTTTTGCCCAGCAATTGTCGGAACAGGACCGTCGTGACGTTTCCGCTTATGTCAACTCTCTGAATTCACCTCCGGAACTTTCTGATCTGAAAGCACTGAAAGAAGGTGGCCAGCCCATTGGGGAGAAGTACAAAGGCCAAATTCTGGTGAAATTTGGCGTCTTGGGTAAAGTATCAGCATGCCAGTCTTGTCACGGTTATAACGGACGTGGCGCTGCCCCGATTTTCCCGGTAATTGGTGAACAGAAGTTCACGTATCTGGTGAACCAACTCCATAACTGGCGGGATGGCAGCCGAGCCAATGATCCCTACGGCATGATGCGGGCAATCGCAAAAAACCTCAGCGACGAAGACATCCTGGATGCGGCAACATACTTGTCTACTGCACCCCGTACCACCCCGAATACGTTTGATAATACGAACAAGACCGAAAAAGCACAGTGAGTGGGCATGCAGGACAAGCACTTATCCGTGCAGGCTAGTCACAGGTTTTAGATTAGACTGGTCAACAATCTGGAACCCGCACGATAAACCCGTGCGGGTTCTGTTTTTAAATGTACTGAATCAAAGGCTATCAGCATTGTGAAATTTCATCAGTTAAAACGTGGTGAAAAAATTCTGTTCGGGGTTTCAGGACTTATCGTCATATTTGCCGTGCTCAGCTTTATTATGCTGGAGGTGTACCGAGCCCGGCTCAATCGTCCCATGTATCCCACCACCACGTTTTTTAACTTCACCCCGGAAGGGGAAGAAGGTTCCAAACTGTTCCGGATTCGCGGCTGCCCTGATTGCCATCGCGCGCTGCGCAACGGCACGAACCAAGGTGTTGATCTGGATGGTATTGGGTCCAAACGAAGCTTTGCTTATCTCCTGGCGTTCATCAAAAAACCAGAAGCGACCTACGAAACCAAAACCCTTGACCACGGTCTCAACAAAGGCGCAGGATACGTGGCAGCGCTTCCCGATAATGAACAACACGCCCTGGCAGTGTTCTTGTCGGAACTGAAGGCGATCCAGGGTTCTCCGGATGCACGTCTTCCCATGCCAGAACGTTCTGGATTCGTTGATGAAATGGTTAAAATCTGGGCGCCGGATTCTTGGAAAAGGGATCGCCATGACTTGCGGGAGGAGACGCCTCCGCAGAACACCAAGGAAAAGCCTGAGTAATGAAATCGCACGAATTGCTTCACCCCCAGATTAATGACCGCGAATACACTGCGTTTACCCTGTATTTCGTGTATGCATGCGTCACCTACGCAATCATCGGTTTTTCCTGGGGCGCATTGATGGGGGGTATCCCCGCTTTTCGAATGTTTGTTGATACGGCACCACATGGCCATCTGGTTTTATTGGCACACGGCCACATAAACCTCCTGGGCTGGGTGGAAATGGCTATCTTCGGCTCCTTGTATTACATCATTCCGCGGCTCGTCAACCGACCCATTTACAGCATGTTATTGGTTAAAATTCACTTCTGGATGCATAATGTCGGCCTGATGGGCATGGTGATCCTGTTCACCACTGCAGGAGTTATCGGTGGCTATGATCCGCAACCAGAAGTTGAGAGAACAGTCACGCATCTCATGGCAGGAGTAGGGATATTTGGCACTTTGGTTCTGTTGGCCAATATTATCTGGGGTTACAACATTATCAAAACAGGAAAGCTTGGAACCGATTCACAATGAGACGCTTTCTCGTCAGCTTACTCGTCATCGTTGCATTCGCTGGCTGTACCCGGCCGGGCGGTTCAAGACTTGAGATAGGCCAGGCAGCACCTCGACTGACCACGAAAACTCTCACTGATGTGGGAGGCGACATGAGTCGCATCACTACCTACCGCCAACCCGATGCACGCATGTACCAATACTCCCTGGATCAGGCGCTCAAGACAGGCAAGCCAATTCTCCTCGAGTTTGCAACGCCCGGCCACTGCTCGGTATGCGACCGGCAGCTCCAAATTACTAAAGCCATGCTGGATAAATACCAAAACCAGGTTATTTTCTTGCATATGGATCAGTATGAAAACCCCGAGGCATTCAAAGCCTATAGGGTTTTCGGCGATCCCTGGACCTTTGTCATCGACAGCAAAGGGCTGGTTCGCTTTCAGCAACCAGGGTCCATGCTTTACGGCGAAATGGATTCCGCAATCCGACATGCGCTTCCAGTTGCCACTAATTAATCTTCCACCCCTCGGCTACGATAATGACACAGCAGCAATATACGCTCAAACAGGATCGCAATGGCATGGTGTGGGACTTGCTGCTGTACATCCCCACAGTTTTTGCATTGCTATTTATCGCCGCTAATTTTTGGTACGACAACAACCCCTACTTGTCCTATTTGATGATTTTTCTGGCCTGCTTTTTCCTGATTGCAGGAACCAACCGGATCCTCAAGACGCGGCTTATGCTTATGCCTTCCTCGCCAGTTGCCATCGAAGTTGGCCACCTTTCAGCTACCTTGATTCTGCGCAATGGGCAGAAACTGCTTCTGAAGGATATCAAGTATTACAAGGATGTTTCGGGTCGCTCCTTTGGATTGTCCGGGCTCAATACTGCAGGACAACGCCAGCAGTTTCTCTTTCACAAAGGACAGTTCTCACTCGATCGGGAATTTAAAGCCGTTCAGACCCTGTTCAGCCAGAATCAGGCTACCGTCACGAATCCATAAGGTTTACCTCTTCCCTGATCCGCCCTGATGGGGTGCGGCAGGCATCGGAAGGGGAATTCAAGTTGGGGTACTGACAGATGAGTCTGGAACTTGACCAGAACTGGAAAGTTTAGTATACCGAAGCTACGGTGGCAGTCGGTTTTTTGCGCCAGGTGAGAATTTTAAAATTACCCAATTTCAAATTCAAAGGAGATCTACACATGGGAACAGAAGCAGTGGTAGAGATGTTGTCAATCTGGGGAATAGCGATAGTATTCGCACTTTGGGACACTTCCATCTGGAAAGATACCCTGTCAAGAAAGAGCAAATAAACCCGGCATTCGCCTCCTTAAGTTACACGAGATAGCTGAATTCCGTACCTGCGTACGGAATTTAGCTATTTCTTCTTTCTGCGTTGCCGAATGACATCCAACGCCATGAAAAATTCGGCGGCTGCGACAATTGTGCACGCCAGCGCCATCAACATGTATTCCTTTTCCGGATTCACCAGCCCTCCAACGAGCATATGCACCACAAATGCCGTCATCAAGAGCGAACTCAGCATCACCAGCGCGTAAACTAAAATTTCGGTAGCGGCAAATTTCATGAGCGACTCTCTTTCTACGGAGGGACAGGACACGACACCGGCACCTGGGAGCTGTCCTGGTCTCAAAGCCCGGTGTGCTGGGGGTGAATAGGGCTTTCAAGCCAGTTTCAAACGTAACGGCCCACTAGTGTTTTTGAGGGGGGGCCATCACTGGTGATTTGATTTGCAATATCACCCCACCTGGCTGAAGCGCAATCGTCTCAATTTTGTCCCCCAAATAAGCCAGATTTTCTGAAAGAGTCAAGTTTCTGTTGTCACTGGGAAAAAGCATCAGATGCGACAACCCGTTGAGTAAAACGAGCTGTGATTGAGGATCCTTGGTCGCTGGCGGCAATGGAAGTGCATCACACCTGCAAGCAATCATCGTGCGTGCCGGCCATTGGCTGGCCACACGGATCCGGGGCATCGGCTGATGATTTTCGTCGGAAAGTCTTCGTTGT
>JAJXWR010000130.1 GCA_021781515.1 Pseudomonadota bacterium | reverse complement strand
AGGGAGGAACGTCGAGTCCTTGGAGCAGTTTGCGTCAAAAGTTCTCTGCTTGGTCTGAGTAGGAGTAATATCCTATGCCCCAAGATAAACAGAGAACCCCCTGGCTTTAGCCATGGGGAGTGTCAGCTCGTCTTCCACTTTCTGCGCCAGCACCCACTCGGACGGATACTCGGTCAGATCGTCAAACAAATTCTGAGACTCTCGCAAAGAGACGATGTTCCGGGCCACATCCTGATGTACGTCAGCAAGCGTGATTTTGGCAAATAAGGAATTCTGCGGACTCTGCTCAAACACCCCGTGCGCGATCCAGGTGGCCACGCACCATCAGCAGGCATGCAAACCCCCACTCTTTGACCACCTCGACAGGCGTCAAATTGTCGAACGCTTTGTTACGGGTGGTCATCCAGCGGTAGGCCAAGTCCCGATTCTGCGGGAACAGCAACCGCAGATTTTTATGGATGCTTAGCAAATGCCCCACTCTTTCGTACTGATCGCAACTGGTACCGATGGGATTGCCGTTGCGGTAGTTCGATAAAGCAGCCCGGTTGCTGGTGGCAATACCCAGCAAAGCCGCCTGATCCTCGGTGCTCAACTTCCAGTGATCGAGCAAGGTCATGACCATCTTGGCCAGTGCGCTGCGGTCTTGTGACGCTGAGCGAACATCATAGACAGGTACCCACAAGCGGCATGTAGCGTATCAGGCGGGGGCGGCACCGTGGATAACCCGACGGTGGTTCGGACAATTGGCGATGAAATTACCGTCAATTTACAATAAATGCATGATCGTAACGTTACGATAATATGGAATAAGAGGTAGCGCATTCGTCGATGCCGGTCTGCGTCCATATCCTGATCAAAGCCTCTACAACGCTATCTGGGCATCTGCAGCATACAAATGCGCATAGTTTTCCTCCCCCGAGGTATAGCATTGAATTCCGTTAGATTGCAATATCTGTGTGGCGGTATGCAATGCCTCCTCGCTCAGCATAGGGTGCGCATATTTTACAGGACGTTGCAACCAACTAAATTTATCCACCCCCATATTATGATAGGGCAACAGCGTCAGCACCGACACCCCACTCTGATGCAGAAATTCCGCAAGCGCCTGCAGATTGTCCGGATGATCGGTAATACCAGGAATCAGTGGCAGGCGAGGCCAAACCCCAGGAGCCCTACCTGCCTGCGCCAACTGCGTCAAAAGACTGAAATTTTCCAGGAGGCGCCGGTTACCACTGCCACAATGCTGCTGGTGTTGCAGATTGTTCATGAGTTTTAGATCAAAAAGTATCAAATCCAATCGGCAGAGCATTTGCCACAGTCGTTGCGCCGAAAATGCTTCCCAGGCCACCGTACTGGTCAGCAACTGTTCCCACGGGCGTACGGCTTGCAGATGAAAAACTCCACAGGTTTCCAACGCCGTATGTATTCCCGCTTGGTTGAGGGGAATTAACAATTCTGTCAGATACGTCGGATACAACGTCGCTTCGCCACCGGAGAAGGTCACGCCTCCTTGCGATTGCCGGTACAAGGCGAATTCCTGACTCAGCTCAGCCAGCAGGTTTTCTACCGGGCGTTTTATGCCGAACTGCGTGAGTGCGCCACCTGGACAAGTCTCCACACAACGGAAACAGCGGGTACAGGCATCGCTTATCCAGTGCCCCGGCGCTTGCATCGCCCCCGTGGGGCAGGTACTGACGCAGGTGTCACACCGCAGACAGGCCGTGGCCTTATACCCCAGTTCGGCGTCCTTCGACCAAGATTCTGGATTCTGACACCAACTGCAACGCAGAGGGCAGCCCTTGAAAAACACCACACTGCGTAGGCCTGGCCCATCATGCACACAGAAGTGTTGTACCGATAACAGCTGCGGTTCAGTGTCCATTCGTTGATTTCCTGGTTATGCGTGCATAGTTCTGGCAATAATTTCGTCTTGCACTTCAGCCTGCAGATCGGCAAAATAGGCACAATAACCCGATACTCGCACCAGCAGGTTGGGATAATCCTGGGGCCGTTCCTTGGCATTGCGCAAATCGTCTGCACTAAGAATGGCAATCTGTACTTGCATACCGTCTTGATCAATGAAATAGGTGCGTAGCAGGCTGGCCAGTCTACTGGCACCGGCAGGTCCTCCCAGCGTTTTACGGTCAAAAGTTGCATTCAACACCTGACTGTTACACCAGTGCGATTTGTCCAGAGAGGCCACCGAACGAAACAAGGCACTCGGACCATGACGATCCGCACCATCTGCAGGTGAACACCCATTGGACAATCGGCTGCCTGCCCGTCGGCCGTTGGCCAGTGCCCCGGTGTAACGCCCAAAGGCATGCCCACACGTCATGGAATAAAAACCGGCCAGCCAGCGCCCTCCCCGGGAATTGTGCTGCGTGCTCAGCGCCTCGGTAAATGTATCCGCAGCGATTTGCACCCAGCGGTCTGCCTCAGCCTGACCATTGCCATAGCGAGGTAATTTGCGCTGCATTTCACAGGCTAAAGACGCATGGCCCGCAAAATCCTGCCTGAGAATATCCACCAGTTGTGTCAGGGTATAGCGTTTTTTCTGGAAAACCAGTTCGTCAATAGCGTGCAACGCATCACCGGCATCTGCCAGCCCGACCGCCTGGACGCTGGTGAAATTGTACATCGCCCCACCCGCCGTCACATCCTTCCCCGTCTGCAAACACCCCAGAGTCATCAGCGAGTTGACCGGTGTCGTTCGATGGGTCCGGATGGCGGCCTCCAGCCATCGCATCACTTCTGCCATGTCTGTCACCGTCTGTTGAACCTGTTGGCTCAATGCGCTTAACACCTCTTCCATACAGTGCATCTGGGCGACCGGTCGGGTACGTGCCCCTAGGCGTTGACCCTTGAAATTTTTACCTTCATTCAAGGCCTGTTCCAGACAAAGCGGCAGATTCATCAATGCAGCATCCGCCGAATTGTACGTTCTGCCCTGACTGCCCAATTCAGTACAACCGATGACGGCATAATCACGCGCATGTTCTAGCGAATAACCGGCATTGAGCATTGTCGCAATGATGGCTTTATCGCCAAAAAATGCCGGTCGCGCTCCAGTCTGTTGCAAGGTACTGACGCATTTATCCATAAACCAGCCGGGAGTTCCTGCATGAATCCGTACATGCAGTGCCGGCTCACGAGTCGCAATCAACGCATGTGCATCAAGAAACACCCCTGACAATTCATGGGTCACATCGCTGCCTTCTGTGTCAACGCCCCCGAGAGTGATCCCCTGAGCCACATCATGTCCACTAAAATAATGATCCATACGTGTCGAATACACCGGCATCGTCTCCGCACATTTAAGCTGGAAACTGGCCACCAGTTCCACTGCCTGCGCATAACTGAGCAGGCCACTTGCCCGGTCCTGTTCGTACAGCGACCGGAGTGCCTGATCCAGACGACCGAAAGACACCCCTTGCTCAAAATCTTCCAGACACATGGCAACGTGCAGTATCCATACCGCCTGTAACCCTTCCTGAAAATTCCGGGCCGGATAATAAGGCACATGCCGCAGGGCCTGTTCACTATTCAGTAATTCCTGCCGACGCTCCGCTGAAGTGCCCGGCTGATGCGCCAGATCCCTGGCCGCCTCGGCAAGATTAGCCGCCATTTGCTGTATCCCTGCAATAATGACACACTGGCCCTGATAGAAGGCGATTTGCTGCGACGTCAGCGGCTGACCTTCCGGTGTTCTGCCCTGTTGAAGGCAATCCTGCGCCACCGCATCCGTCTGTTGAAGTCCGTGCTGCACCAGTTTGGCATAGTCTCCAATCTGGTGTGACACCCCCGCCTGTTCCGTCACAATATAACGTTCAGCATGGGTCATTTCCCAAAGGTGTCGCCAGCGTAAAGGACGGATTAATGCCCGATAGACGACGCTGTCTTTAAGTGTCCTTGTGGCCAGATAAAGCAATTGGGCCCGTTCACGCCAGGAAAGTTTCAAGGGCATGACCCGGGTATCCAGGCGGAACAAATCTTCAAGAATATTGATTGACGTTCCTTCGAAATAGTAATTGGCCGCCACACGGTGCGACGTCATGTTACCGAGAATCAGCTCATCCTCATAAATGCGCAGTTGACGATGTTGCATGATCCAGGCAATAGCCTGCGCTCGCTGCAGATCAATGGGTGCATGCCGCAGTTTTTTAGCGGCAGGCGATTGCCGAAAATTCAACCATAAACGCGGACGTTCCAGACACAGCGAATACTCAGCCGCCAGTACCGCCTGACGAATTCGCAATATACGGGCATAGGTGGGGGTTTCAACAGCGACATTCATCCGGTGTCTCCTGGCTGTTTGCAGTGGATAAGCACCATCCTACTGGGATCAGACGGTATATGCTTGACATACCATGACGACTATTTGACAATTTACGCCAGAATAAAATAAAACACGGGGCGACCGCTATGGCCAGACTGATACGTGTCACCGGGGCCTGGACAGGATTGCTCAAGGACTGGCTGAACGCTCGACAGTTGGGAACGCCGGAGTTTCGCACCCGCCTTGAACGGTGGGTACATGAAGACATTGTCCCCATGCCGGTATGGCAGAATCTGTTGGCCGAAGCCATTGCGTTATGCCCGGGAGAACTTGCCGTCCCTTTGTCCATCGGCACCTTGGTACAACCTCGGCATGTGGGGGTACTGGGGTATTTGGTACTGGCCAGCCGCACACTGGGGGAAGTACTGCAAGCCTATCAACATTATGAACGACTCTTCTACGGCGTCGATTTAGTGAAAATCCATGTCGAAGCCGACAAAATGGAAATCCGCTGGCCTCCGGAAACCACCCGGTTGGGACATTGGCATGATTCAACAGCGATCGCCGCTCTGGTCACCTTCCTGCGCCGACAAGTGGATAACCCCCCACCCCCGGAACTGATCTGTTTCATCAACCCTGCACTGGAAAATCCGGCAGAACAGCACGCATTTGAGGAATTTTTTCACTGTCCGGTGCGCTTTAACGACAGCTATACCCGCGTCCGCTTTCCATTGTCTTACCTGGCAATCCCCATGCCCCACAGCGACCCGGATTTACGGGATCTACTGGATCGTCAGGCAGCAGCCTTGCTGCTGGCATTGCCTGATTCCGACCCTTTTGACAAAGCCTTGCAGCAGGTCATTGTCAAACTGCTCCCAGATGCCCGTGCCACTTTGCCGCTGGCCGCCGAAGCCCTGAACCTGTCGGTGCGTAGCTTGCAAAGAAAACTGGCCATGAATCAGTTAACCTGGCGACAGTTACTCGACCGGATACGCGAACAACTGGCCCGACACTATCTGGCAGATCGTTCCCTGTCACTCGGGGACATCGCTTTACTGCTGGGGTATTCCGAACAGAGCGCCTTTAATCGCTCATTTCGCCGCTGGACCGGTCAGACACCGGCCTGGATCCGTCAGCACGGTCGGGATCGTCAGTAAGCAGACGCCATAGTGGTTACTTGCCGCACTCTGCTCCTAAAAACTTGAGCAAAGTTGCTCATAGGATTTATCCGCACTTCGGTGTGCGGCATGAACCGGACGATATCCGGGTCATGGAGTCGGGCTTTCACGTTCCGCGCTGCGTTGAAGTCCGCCTGGAACACGTCCCCGTTGGCACGGTGAAATGTGTCGCCCACCCGCTTGCCTTCCAGCAAACCAGAGAACGAGTCCATTT
>JAJXWR010000034.1 GCA_021781515.1 Pseudomonadota bacterium | reverse complement strand
TGCCCATGGCTTTTGTCTCGGGACTGATGGGTCCCTACATGAGCCCCATTCCGATCAATGCCTCGATGGGGATGCTGCTGTCCCTGGCGATTGCCTTTACCATTACGCCCTATCTGGCCAGACGCTGGTTACGTGGAGACCATGGCCATACGGATCCAGTGGCCCATCCTCATCTATTTAACCGCTTATTGCGTCCATTCCTTGATGAAAAAACAGGACGACGCAACCGGCATCGTCTTTATGCCAGCCTGCTGGTGCTGATTGGCCTCTCCGGTTCTCTGGCGGTGATGCGTCTGGTGATTCTGAAAATGCTACCGTTTGACAATAAATCCGAATTTCAGGTCGTTGTTGATCTGCCGCATGATGCTTCCCTCGAACATACGGCTGCCCTATTACACGCCCTTGGGCATGCGGTCATTCAGGTGCCTGAGGTCATCAACTACCAGGCGTATGCGGGTACGGCCGCCCCCATCAACTTTAACGGACTGGTTCGACAATACTACTTGCGCAATCAACCGTGGCAGGGTGACCTGCAGGTGAATCTGCTGGATTTACATGAACGTTCCCGTTCCAGTCATGCGATTGCTCAAGCCATGATTCCCGTGCTGACTCCGATTGCGGCCCGCTTTCATGCCCGTCTGAAAGTCGTGGAAGTACCCCCTGGCCCTCCAGTACTCTCACCACTAGTGGCTGAAATTTATGGCCCGGATGAAGCCGGGCGGCGTCAACTGGCAACGCAGATCAGTGAAGCCTTTGCCAGAGATCCGCAAATCGTCAGTCTGGACAATACCGTACCCCCAGATCCATCGCGCCTTAATGTGCATGTTGATGCCACCCGGGCCGCCCTTGAAGGCGTCAACCGTCAGGATATCGTTAGAACGCTGCAACTGGGATTGAGCGGAATAAATGCGGGGTATCTCTTTACCGACGGTAATCGATATTCAGTACCCTTGCATCTGGGTTTGCCGGCCAGCGACAATGGCAGTCTGGAATCGGTACTGAACCTGAATGTTTCCACCACCAAAGGCCAGCTGATTTCTCTAAGCGACGTGGTCCGGGTAGAAACGGAACAGGATGATGCATGGATATACCACAAGGATTTACTACCACTCAGTGAAGTCTTTGCCGACATCCATGGGGGGACTGACTCGCCATTGTATGCCATGTTCGCCTTGCGCAATGGTTTACATCAGCTAAAAATACCGCATGGATTGCCGTTGGTCGAATACTTTACCCATCAGCCGCAAGACTCCTACCGGCACTATTCCATAAAATGGGATGGCGAATGGCAGATCACTTATGAAACTTTCCGCGATATGGGCATTGCCTATGGTGTGGGGATGATTCTGATTTACCTGCTCGTGGTTGCACAGTTTGGTTCCTATCTGATTCCTCTGGTCATCATGATGCCTATCCCCTTGACCGTGATTGGTATCATGCCAGGACACGCCTTGCTGCATGCCCAGTTTACAGCCACTTCAATGATCGGGATGATTGCCCTGGCTGGCATTATTGTTCGCAACTCTATTTTGCTGGTGGATTTTATCAATATTCAGCTACAATCCGGCCGGTTGCTGGAAGATGCGGTCGTTGAAGCGGCGGCCACCCGGGCCCGGCCCATTATTCTGACCGCACTGGCGGCCATGATGGGTGCATTTTTCATCTTGCCTGATCCCATTTTCAACGGTCTGTCCGTCTCCTTGATTTTTGGAATACTGGTGTCTACCGCCCTGACCCTGATTGTCATTCCTGTTCTGTATTACGCACTGCTGCGACGCAAAGGCATTAAAACCTGAAGAATATTTCTCCAAAAGCGTCAAAAATCAGCTAAACTCAAAATGTTGTTGTTCTGGAGACGCTGTATGGCTTGGAGTACAATACTGGCAGCCGTTGTGGTGGCTATACTGGTCATCGCATTGCTCTGGTCAATAAACAAGACCCTGGAAAACAACCGGGAACAACGTCGGCAGAAAGTGGCGGGCATCAGTCGGCGCTGTGGCTCTTTCAATGACTTGCTCAACAGCATTCCGATCTTTTACCTAGGCAAGGAACTGACGCTGTTTGCGCTAGAACAACTGATTGCGCTCCATCAGGAATTACTGGACATTGAGCCAAAAAATGAGAGGGCTCAGGCAGCGCTGCTGGAAGCACAACTTAAATTTGATCAGGTGAACCAGTTGGCGGCAATCCCCTCTCATAGCGTCAGTTCGCCAGTTGAAGCGCAAAACATTCGCCAGTCCCTCTTGTCTGCGTCCCGTTTTATTCAAAACCTGCATAACAATGGACAAATTGAAATCAACAAGGCACGTCAATTACTGAACCATCTTCGCAGCAAAGCCTTGCAGATTAACATTGATATGCTGCTGACCAAGGCTGAAGAATGCCGGCGGGATAAAAAATACCCCGTTGCCGTGCTGATGTATCAACGGGCACTCAATGAAGCCAAACAAATCAACACCTCACCAGAAAAAACGGCCTTGATGGCTCAGATTCAGTCCAGAATCGATGAAACGACGCTCTTGCAACAAACCCAGGTGGAACAAAATGAAGCCAGCACCGGGGAAGTATCCGCAGAACATCCTCATGGCCATAGCGTGCTCGAAGATGAATTTGACAAATCACTGAAAAATGAAGATGCCTGGAAAAAACGCGCCTACTGACTTTTACTAAAGTGGCGGATCGGATAAGTGGCTTGGTTCGTGAGACGTGTGGGGCAATTTGAGATCAGGATTGCGAAAGGTGTAGTGAGCAAGAATTATGTGCATATTTTGGTGAGTTGTCTGCCAAATAGGCAACGAGCGAGATTCGGACGTCGAGCAAGCTGTTTGAGAACTTTGTACACATAAAAATACTGGGGACAACACTTTTGATGGAGGAAATGATCCGACAGTATTTTGAACACAACTTTGAGTTGAATTCGAATGATGAATTCAAAACTGAAGCTGAGTAGGACGCATAGTTTATGCCAACGCAAATCCGGACTTTCAGTCCGTAACACAAGCCCACCAAATTTAGCTGATTGATTTTTCGTTCACAAGAAATCTCAACCCGACAACTCAATTATTAGACAATTTCCGGACTAGTCACCTTCGCAAACAAATCCCAAACAAGCCATTCAAGAGTTTTCTTTGAATGGACACAAAAACGTTCATCTAACCCCCAAATACTGCCCGTATTTTTGAGTGCATTCAGCGGGCATCCACCGCCACAAATACCAAGGGCCATACAGTTATCGCACTCTGGCATATTTAAAGGTGTTCTTTTACCCCACTCAGCAAAAGTAGGATCGGATACAGGATCAAAATCAACACTCTCCACTCTTGTAGAGAAATACTTCCGACTCCCGAGAAAACCGTGACATACACCAACTTCCCCATCCGGCGCAATAACAATCTGCCCAGATCCAGCTGCCCCACAATCAAATAGATAAACTCTAGATTCCACGAATGATTTTAATTTTCGCATCATTCTATCTTCGTATACGCCGATCTTCCTAAACTCTTCAAAACCATTAATGATGCATTCTGCTGCAACTTCATTGTACCCATCAAAAACCTGAAAATTTTCATCCGTCAACAGGATATTGAAACCCAATGCCTTGCAACCAATTTTCTTTAATTCCCCCATGGTTGCTTCGAAATTCTTAACACTTTGCTCAGTCAGCGTTACTGACAGACTAAAAGGAACATCATGCTCCTTGCATCGCTCAATCCCTTTAATAACGTCCTGATACACTGAGCCACCTTTTACGTAAACCCGACACGAATCAGTTGCACACTCATCACCATCAAGAGAAATCCCTATGGCTACGTTATTCTTGCGGAGAAGTTCAATATTTTTATCTGTAAGCAATGAGCCGTTTGTGATTATTGATAAACGGGTACTTTGAGGAAGTTTTCCAACCGTTTTATATTCATTGACTTTGTCGACAATGATCTGCAGAACCTTTCTGTTTAACAGCGGCTCGCCACCGTAAAAAATAATGTTCTTTTCTTCTTGAAAACGATCCTTGTCCAACGCAATCTGTTTACAGAACAAATCCAACCCCTTGATAGCGGTTTCAGGGGTCATCATCTTCGTCCCAGTTCTAGCTTCCCCTTCTCGCTTAACAAAGCAGTAAGTACACCCAAAATTACAATTTTCAGTCAATATAAAATAGGCAATTTGAATATACGGCTTAGGAATCAATGACCTAAAATGCGAAATAACTTTCGAATCAACACTTGGGTCTTTTACAAGCACCTTATGTTCAATTAGAGCATTTATAGCAGCAATTACTACATCCTGTTGAGATTGGTCAGACATTTCTCCCAATACACTCCTGAAATCCTCTGACGTTCGCACAATCTCAACAACAGACTCCATCTCGGAGTTCAAGAATACAGGCTTCATCCGCAAAGAGTGAAAATACGCAAAAACACCGTCTTTTTCTAACTTTTGCGCATATTTTGAGAAAAAAAGACGTTCAGGAATCTGATCTTCGAAGCCCATGCTAATAAAACACCTTATGAAACTTTTAAGACAAAACCAAATTATTATTGATAAAAAACGCCTATATCAATAAGCACCAGCTTTATAGAACACTAAAAACCAACAAAGCTTTCGTATCCCGGAGCTACTCACGAACTGATATAACACCGAGATATAATTTAAACTAAGGATAATATCTCGCTAATATCTTAAAATTCCGGCCATTCCCAATCTTGTTGCTCTCCGCTAATTCGGCATGAACACGCACAAGTGCAGGTATTACAAGACACACATGCACATCTAGCCATATTTAGCCCATGCCCAGCAGCACTCAAATCACCAAAAAGATGGATGTAATGTGCAGCACCAGGACTCAAAATCATAATTTTCATATTATTCACCCCACCCAAAAGCAGCAACAAAACCACCACTACAACTACAACGACAGCTGCACATACATCCTTGGCATTGCCCGATGCATACAGCGGCTGCCATTTGATCCTCAACAAATTTCAACCCACCAAAAAGAGAAGCATAATGCTCGTCCAAAGGAATCGCAAACTGAGAAATCATATCACACATCCAACATTGATTAGAATATTTTGAATTCTAACTCAATGTGTCCGCGTGTCAAGTATATTCAGTTAGATCAAGCAAAAAACACGCATCTATCCAATTGATAAATATAAATAATACAAAACAAAAAAAATAAAAAAACAAATAAAAACAACTTACTACAATAGCAAACATAGTATATATGTCTGGTGGCCAGACGTAGTTGCCTACGTTTGGCCACCAGACTAAACTTCGGTTAGGGGACTCCGACCCAGCAATGGGTCGTTGTTACCCGACTCAGTTTATCAAATCCATCGGGTAACATCGCCTCCACGGACAAATACTGATTACTGATCGGTGATGTCCCAAACTGTTTATCCGCTGGCCTGTTTCCCTCAATGCATGACCTCTTTTCTCAACTAGCCTTGAGATGATTCACGAAAAGACGCTAGCAGGTGAGTCTGATGCTCACCTCAAAAGTGCCATTCCAACAATAATATCATGAGGGTGATTTTATGCGGAAATTTATCCATGTGTTAGCCGTTCTCAGTGGGCTTTGTCTGTTTACCGCCGCTCAGGCACAAGACTACACCTTATGCAATACCTCGGGCTGTTCCTACGGAGGCTCAGCCTGGACCTACTCCAATTACGCTCATACCCGCTATCCCATTGTTCTGGCTCATGGCATGGCTGGATTCAATCAGATCGGCCCCATTGACTATTGGTATGGCATTCCACAGAATCTGGCGGCCAATGGTGCCTCAGTGTATGTAACACAAGTGGCCTCTTTTGCCTCCTCTGTCGTCCGCGGCGAACAGTTACTGCAACAGGTAAAGGAAATTATCGCCATTACCGGAGCCCGGAAAGTCAATCTGATCGGACATAGTCACGGTAGCCAATCAGTGCGTTATGTAGCGGCCGTCGCTCCTCAACTGGTTGCTTCCGTCACTGCCGTTGGTGGACCGAATACCGGATCACCGGTGGCAGATGTGATCTCCGGCGTGACCTCGGTGATGGGCCCCTTGGGCACCAATATTGTGGCCAGTATTGTTAACGGTTTTTTCTCCTTTGTCGATGTCACCTCCGGTCAAGCTTATGAACAGGACGCATTGGCCGGAATGGCCTCTTTAACCACTGCCGGCGCTGCAGCATTTAATGCTCAGTTCCCGCAAGCCATGCCGCTGGCCAGTAATCCCTGTGGCCAGGGCAGCGCTGTGGTGAATGGTATCCGTTATTATTCTTGGGGTGGCACCAGTGTCTTGACCAATGTGCTGGATATTTCAGATGCAGCCTTAGCCCTCACCAGTCTGGCTTTTGCAGGTCAAGCCAATGACGGTCTGGTGGGACGCTGCTCCAGTCACTTAGGAACAGTTATTCGTGATAATTATTCCATGAATCACTTGGATGAGGTGAATCAGTTGTTTGGTCTGGTCAATATTTTTACGACCAGCCCAGTAACCCTGTATCGCAATCAAGCCAATCGCCTGAAACTGGCAGGACTGTAAGTGCTTTACTCCAGTGGTCGACGTGCTCTCAGCACGTCTGCCGCTGGCTAACAACCATCCTGTTTAAAAGCTATTTCCTATTTTTTTGTTCTGTGTGGAATAATCGATCAGAAAACAAATCCAAGGACGGCTCCATACTGAATTGCAATACCGTTGGCCATTTGCCTGGCGATGCTGCCGTTAAGCTTAAAAACTCCAATTTCTGGAGTAATTGAGACATTTTCCTTGAGTTTGATCTTCATCCCGAGGCCTGGCCCAACGGCCTGAAAGTGATTGGCACTGGTGCCACCACTGGCAGAGGGTATTTCGGTATAGACATAGCGTAAATCTGCGAATGCAACATATTTAGAAGTCATCAAATGGCTAATAACCAAATCGACGCCGGGACTCCATGCAGTTCTGGACTGCCCTTGAATATCCAGATACGCATAACCTGTACCTGCGATAACGGCAACTTGCCATGGATTGCCAATAGCGGTCAGTCGATGTTTTACGTCAATTTCTGCGCCAAGTGTTGGAGCGACACTTGAAAAAGGTAACGCTACGGTAGCAAGTCGGTAGCCGATATCCCAACTCTGGGTGAACCCTGTACGGATTCCGGCATGGGCAAGGAATGGCGTGAAATTATCACGGCGAGGAATGCCAACTGATGACCATTGTCCCCCGGTGCCTGCAATGACTGAATATAATCCGGGGGCAACGGTATCGGCGGGGGAAAACCCAAGAAGCCACGAACCCGCTAATGCAGGGGACGAACAACCCGTAACAACAAACAGGATAGGCAAGTATTTTCCAGCGTTCATATTTTCGTTCTCATTTTCATTCGACTAAAATCCACAATTTTACTGGCGATTTCGCCGTTACTGCACCTGTGCCACTGGTCGGATTGCCGTTGAAAAACGGCATTTTGTATTTATCACTGTGCGTTTAAAGATTAAGATAAATGCCAATGTAGCCTTCAGTTGCCCAATTAAAAAAATCATGCAACGATCAGAAAAAAAACGACTGGAACTTGTCAGTACAAATACTGCCCCCCCCTTCAGGCCGGTTGTTGCGTGTGCTGGTCGAACATCTGTTGCAGGCGTGGCATGCCGAAACGGGACAGTCATTTGCCGCCCTGTTAGAAGCAGCAACGCTGGATTTAGCATTGCTGCAATCCCCTGAAATCTACTGGCCACTGACTACGGTGGAACGACTGGTGAATGCGGCCGTCACTGTAACTCCCGGCCTGATGTGCCTGAAACTTGCCACTTATGCGGATCCTGCGGGTTTTGGGGTGCTGGGGTATCTCCGCCAGGCCTGCGGTACACTGGAAGATGTGATTCAGATGACCCTGCGCTACGAACGTCTGGTGGGCGATTTAGGCCATAGTGAACTGGCATATACCCCAGGTTGTGTACAATGGAACTGGATCTGTCATTACCCGGAAACTCTCCTGTGTCAGCAAGCCAGTGAATACCTGATGGGCGTCTGGTTAAAAATCTGCCGTCGACTTAGCCCCTGCCCTGAAATGACCGTACACTTTCGCCATTCACTGACTCCGCCTCACTTGGTGTCGGACTATGAAAAAATTCTACAATGCCCCGTTGCTTTTGGTCAAAAAAATACCGGGCTAATTCTGCCGGTTTCAGCAATGCGGCACCCCCTGACCCACCCGGATCCGGCCTTGCAGGAAACCCTGGAACAACATGCCCAAGGGTTACTGCAGCAGTTGCACCAACGCACTGGCACCCCTGATTATATCCGGGAACGTTTGCATCAGCTGATGCATCATGGCCATGCTTCACGGGAAGCATTAGCAGAATCACTGGGGGTCAGTGTACGCCACTTGCACCGTCAACTGGCAGAGCATCGGCTCAATTACCGACAGATCTATAGCGTACTGCGACTGGAAGTGGCCCAGGCCACCCTGAAAAAAACCAGCAGCAACATCGGCACTATTGCCAGACAACTGAATTTTAGTGAAAGCCAATCGTTTATTCGCTGGTTTCGTGCGCAGACTGGACAGACCCCATTGCAATATCGCACTGAACAGTCAGAATCTGTCCTGCCACAACGCACCACTGAAAACCATTAAACTGAAAACCATTAAACTGAAAACCGTAGCTCAGCCCAGTTGCGCCAGTATATCCGCACGTATAGCTTCGGGTTCGACCTTCGGGGCATAACGCTTCAGTACCCGCCCTTCCCGGCTCACCAGAAATTTGGTGAAATTCCATTTAATGGCTTTGATACCAAACAGCCCTGGTGCTTCTTCTGCCAGATAATGAAATAATGGATGCGCCTGGTCTCCGTTAACATTCACTTTGGCAAACATGGGAAAACTCACCCCATAATTTAACTGACAAAATTCGTTGATATCGCTGTCTGACCCCGGATCCTGATGCAAAAACTGATTACAGGGAAATCCGAGAATTTCCAGACCTTGGGTCTGCAAGTCTTTGTAAAGGGCTTCCAATCCGGCAAACTGCGGGGTAAAACCGCATTTACTGGCTGTATTGACGATCAACAAGACTTTTCCCTGATAATCCCGCAGCGATTTTTCTTTTCCCTGTATAGTGGTGGCACTGAAATCATAGATTGTACTCATGTTTGCTTCTCCGGCGATGGATCGAGGGGGTGGGCTGCCTGAAAACTCAAGGCAGCAGAATTAATACAAAAACGTTTTCCTGTGGGCATCGGCCCATCATCAAAGCGATGCCCCAGGTGTGAATGACACTGAGCGCAGCGTACTTCAGTACGCAATAAACCGTATTGGTGATCCTCTAGCAACTGCAACACACCGATACCCTGGTAAAATGACGGCCAGCCACTGCCTGAATCAAATTTATGCCGAGAATCAAACAACGACTGACCACAACCTCTGCACGTATAAATCCCGGATTCATGATGATCCCAGTAGCAGCCGCTGAAGGCTGGTTCCGTGGCTGAACAGCGGCATACCTGAAACTCCAGCGGCGTCAGACGTTGCTGCCACTCGACGTCTGTGCGATACAACGGATCCGGTGAGGCCATACGAAACTACTCCTTGCCTGCGGTTTATTGGACAGCCATTGAAAAATAATCAGATGCACCCTGAATTAAATCGCACACGATTTAATCACAAGTGAGATATTATCCGGTTTTTTCATTGCTGGCAAGTGTTTTTACATTGCTTTCAGCATAGAACGACAGCGCAATTTTGCTGATTCCGGACAAGAGCGAATACGAAATAGTCACACCTGCCGCTGAAAGCAGCACCGGAGCACCGCAGGTAAAACTCAGGTTAATTTGCAACATCCTGTAAAATTTAAGGTATGATAACCCTTCAGAACGATACAGGAACCGACTGATGGACATCCAGAAATCCTCGAAACTGAAAAACGTCTGTTACGATATTCGTGGCCCTGTGCTCAAGGCAGCGGCGCGAATGGAAGAACAAGGACACCGGATTATCAAACTGAATATTGGTAACCCGGCCCCTTTTGGATTTCAGGCCCCTCAGGAAATTCTGGAAGATGTGATCCTCAATTTGCCCAATGCGGTGGGATACAGTGAGTCCCGCGGCCTGTTTTCCGCACGCAAAGCCGTGGTGCAGTACTACCAGCAAAAAGGGTTATTCGGTATTGATGTGCATCATGTGTACATTGGCAATGGCGTTTCTGAGCTGATTGTCATGGCGATGCAGGCGTTACTGGATGACGGCGATGAAGTCTTGCTACCGGCACCGGACTACCCCCTCTGGACGGCAGCAGTGACGCTTTGTGGCGGTAAACCCTTGCATTATCGCTGTGATGAAAGTAATGCCTGGTATCCCGACCCCCAAGAAGTTGAACGGCATATTACCCCCCGCACCCGCGCACTGGTCATCATCAACCCGAACAACCCGACGGGTGCCTGCTATCCTGAACCGATTCTCAGGGAACTGGTTGAGGTCGCACGCCGCCATCAACTCATTGTCTTCGCCGATGAAATCTACGATAAAATTCTTTACGATGCAGTGAGTCATACCTCTATTGCCACGCTGGCCGATGATCTGGTTTTTGTTACCTTTAACGGGTTATCTAAAGCCTACCGGATTGCCGGTTTTCGAGCGGGCTGGCTGGTCATTAGTGGTGACCGGCGGCGGGCAGCCGACTACATTGAAGGGTTGGACATGCTCAGTTCGATGCGCCTTTGCGCCAATGTCCCGGCCCAGCATGCGGTACAAACCGCCTTGGGCGGCTACCAGAGCATTCAGGATCTGATTTTGCCCGGCGGTCGGCTTCTGGAACAGCGTAATCTGGCGCATCAGCTGTTGACGGCTATTCCAGGGGTGCGCTGTGTTAAACCGGAAGGGGCGTTGTATTTGTTCCCGCATCTGGATCCGGAAATGTACCCCATCGAAGATGATGAAGCCTTCGTACTGGAATTTTTACAGCAGGAAAAAGTGTTATTGGTTCAGGGTTCCGGTTTTAACTGGCCCCAGACCGATCATGTGCGTATTGTCTTCTTACCGCACCGTGATGAATTAAAGGAAGCCCTCGAACGGTTTTCCCGTTTTCTTGACCATTACCGCCGTCGCCCTTGCTGTTAACCAAACTCAACATTTTTTTGCTTGTAATCCTGCCAACTGCCTTCACAATAATAGGAAGGCAGTAAGAAATGGGTGGTTCTATGCTAAGAATTGTGCTTTTTCTGGCGACCAATCTGGCCGTTATGTTAATGGCCAGTGTGGTGCTGAGCATTCTTGGGATCGGTAGTGCCTTTCATCAGGGACAGTTACAGTTGCAACCCTTGCTGGTGCTCTGTTTCGTCTGGGGGATGGCGGGGTCCGTGGTTTCGCTGTTGTTGTCCAAATGGATCGCCAGAACCAGTACCGGTGCTGAAATCATCCACCAACCGCGTCACGAAGGTGAACGCTGGTTGCTGGCAACGGTTGCTGATCTGGCCAATCAGGTCCGTATCAATATGCCCGAAGTGGCCATTTTCGATAGTCCACAGGCCAATGCCTTTGCCACCGGCTGGAATCGCAATGAAGCCATGGTGGCGGTCTCTACCGGGCTACTGCAACGCATGAACCGGGATGAGATTCGTGCAGTGCTCGGGCATGAAATCGGGCATGTGGCCAATGGGGATATGGTGACCCTGGCATTGATTCAGGGGGTGCTGAATGCTTTTGTGATGTTTTTTGCCAGAATTATTGGCAATGTGGTGGATCGCAGTGTTTTCAACAATGAAGAGGATGCCCCAGGAATCGCTTATTTTATAACGACTTTAGTGGCAGATCTGGTATTGGGCCTGTTGGCCAACATCATTCTGATGTGGTTTTCCCGCTACCGCGAATTTCGTGCCGATGCGGCGGGTGCACACCTAGCCGGACGTTCTGCGATGATTTCTGCACTGGAACGTTTGGGACGGGAGCAGGAAATGCCAGATGACATGCCTCAGGGAATGCACGCACTGGCCATTACGGAAGGCGCACACGAGCACTTCAGTCTGGCAGCACTGCTGGCTTCCCATCCGCCAATCGCCGAACGTATTCGTAATCTGCAACAGATGTCCGCACATTAGCTTAGGTTTGACGTGCGAACCAAAAAATCGGTGCGGTAGGGCATACGTCTGCGGTATGCTATTCCCAAAAGAACATTCGGATTGTCCACAAAGAGCCAGTGTGTTGCAACTCCCTCACATTTGTTTTTCATACCGGGGTTGTAAGCCGAAATCCCAGAAATTTCCGTCAACCCAGTTCCATCCCCGCCAAGCTGCCGGCGATATCTGCGCTTGATTAATTGTTCATGAACACGTTCGGCTAACAGGCTTTGGGCAAACTCATCGAATGCACGGTAAAAAGTCGATTCAGAGGGAAGTTTGCAATAACGGGAAAATCCGCAGCGACGTCGCAGGGTACGATCAATAGCCAGCCGCTCGATCAAGCCAACCGTGGTCGTAATTCCCAGCACTGCTTTGGCCACGAAGGCATTCGCCAACCATGCACGCTCATGCGGTGGCCGACCCACTCGACCCCAATAAGGACGTATATTCTTCAATGCTAACCCATTCCAGAATATGGATCAGTTGCGTCAGTTTCGGAGTCAAACACACCATCTGTTCCACCTGCCACGCAAGGCGGTGATTGCCAAGCAGGCAGGCAGGAATGAAGGCTGCGAGAAGACCAAGCGCCGGATCGCCTCGCTGCATCGTCAGACTGACCGCAAACGTCCGCAAAGACTTATGGCATCAAGCAACACGAGTGTATGGTCTACCCCTCGTGACGGGGTTGAGCCGGGACGACAGAATTTTCTGGGGTTCCGGCATACCACCCCATACCGTTAAATTCTGGTTAAAACCACTGCAACCAGGGGGTATTCTGATTGCTATGCCCACTGAGGTGTTGCGCCCACTCGGCGAGCGCATTGCTGACCAGGCGAGACGGCGCATCGGAAAACATGGTCAGCAAACCGCTTCGCCCCTTTATTTCCCAGTTTTGCAATGGTCTGCCACTCACTGCATCTACCAAGGTCAATACCGCCGCCGCATGATCTGTCCCCCCCGATCCCGGCCACCGTTGCCCTAAACCAAAACCAGAGGCATCCTCCCATTGTTCCATCTGCGGATAAACCAGGTATTCCACCCCCAATGCACGGCCTTGATCCAACGCTTTAGCCTGAGACAACGGTGTCTGACTTAAAAAAATGGAATTGGGAAACCAGATGCGTAACTGAGCATACGTCTGTTGGGCAAAATGCAGGTTGATTTTCAGGCCGAGGTCTTTTCCTTGCTGCATTAACCAAGCATCCGCCTTGGCTGGCACCACTAAAATCCTCGCCCGGTTATCCAGTGCAAAATTCTCCCGGCCATACACTTTTTCCTCTGCGCTAAAGTGCCAGGCACTCATGTTGGTGGAGAAAAAACGTTGTTGATCGCTGGGGGTTACACAGCCGGAGATCGATAAAAAAATACTGAGTACACTCAGCCATTGCACTGACCTGTGCCTGTGCACACGCCATTGACGCTGTCGATCTGCACTAAATTTTTTCTGACATTGTTGCTGACGCCCTATCATTTTCTGTCCGGTCAACTGTATTATTTCAAGTCAATGTCCACGCCGATTGGCCATACGCATACCGATATCCAGTATAAACTCAATAAACTGCTCAGGACGCCCCATATAACGTGTGTAAAAATCCGATTTAATCAAGGAGCAGGTGCCATGCACCAACGCCCAGGCAGCGCCTATGTGGTACTCAATCGGTGCCTCCATCAAACTGCCTTCGGCAATACGTCGCCTGATGAAATCCGACAGGTAATCCCGATTAGAGGCTCTTACATCATGCAATTTGTGCACCAGTGAAGAAACTTCTTTTTCTGTCACCAGTTTACCTTCCAAGCGGTCAAACAATAAATAACGATCCGGTGCTTGCACCCTGAAACGTAAAAACTCACGAAACAGCGACTCTGGGTCATCAATTTGTTGCAAACTCCGGAACAATTCTGCCAGTTCATTTTCATAACGCAGCATCAGCACCAGATAAATCTGATTTTTCGTTTCAAAATGCTTATAGATGGTTCCCTTGCCGATCCCGACTTCATCGGCAATCATCTCCACGGTCACCTTGTCCTCACCCTGTTCGATAAACAGACGTTCCGCACAATCAAGAATTGTGGCTTCACGTTGCCGGAATTCACGGGCCTTCTGACTGATTTTCGTCAGGGTATCTGACTCTCGCATAGTTTTTCCTCACCACAACATCGCAATTTCTTCTTTACCACTGTAGCACATCTGCTTTTTAATCCCAGAAAAGCCAGAAAACCGACAAGTGGCTATTGAATTTTTCAAAACAAACAGCAATATAGTTATTACTATGCTTTAATTAATACAGGATTTAAAAAGACAGTTTTACTTATCAACAGGCTTCGGTTTCAGTAATGATGTCTGTGATCTTAACCCGATATCCCCCCCAGGTGTCGGGTTTTTTTTCGGTCTGATCCCTTTAGCTGATGAATCTGATTTAATGAATACCCTTTCTTCGCTACAATACCGCTACAATGTTGCAAGAAAGACTTCCTGTTTTTGCTTCCATGGATAATTACGGAATTTATTATGTTTACAGCAGAAGATATCGATCGTTGGCAATCTGAACTGGCACTCGCCCGTCCCCAGGATATCCTGAAAAGAGCACTGGAAACATTTGCCAGTGTTGCTTTATCTTTTAGTGGTGCTGAAGATGTGGTATTGATCGACATGCTGTGTAAAACCGGGAAACCGTTTCAGGTGTTTACCCTGGACACCGGACGTCTGCACCCAGAAACTTATCAATATCTTGACACAGTTCGCCAGCACTTCAACATTGATCTGGATGTGTGTTTTCCAGACACCGCCGCCGTGGAATCCTTGGTGTCCCGACGAGGTTTTTTCAGTTTCTATCAAGACAATCATCAGGAATGCTGTGGTATCCGTAAAGTGGAACCCCTCAAGAGAAAATTGCGCACACTGGATGCCTGGATTACCGGACAACGAAAAGACCAAAGCCCCAGTACCCGCTTAAAAATCCCGGTGGTACAAAATGATCCGTTATTGGATAACGAACTTGTGGTCGGGGGAACCTCCGCTCAGAAACAGGTTCGGGTCAAGTTTAATCCCTTGGCCGAATGGAGTTCTCAACAGGTCTGGGACTATATCCGGGCTTTCGAACTTCCCTACAACCCGCTGCATGCTCAAGGTTTTATTTCCATCGGCTGTCAGCCCTGTACCCGCCCCGTCCTTCCCGGGCAACATGAACGAGAAGGCCGCTGGTGGTGGGAGGAAGCCACTAAAAAAGAATGTGGACTGCACATCGGTGCAGCGATACCTGAGTAACTGCGTTTACAGACTGAATATACCCCGAGGATTATGGGTCATTGCCACTGAGACAATAAAACCGGCACACAGGAGAGCGGCGCTCCCCCACCACACAGTCAATGGTCGGGGTTTGTCTGGACGCAGCGCCTGAATGCCCGCCACAATATAGCATATCAGGAAGGCTATTTTCATCTGTACCCATTGGGGTATCTGTTGCAATTGCCAGAGCATGCCCAGTGCCGCCACTAACAGTACCGAGTCGTTCAGTACGGAGAGCCTCCGGAGCCCGTTAATTATGGAAAACCTGAGCAGCACACCCCCCCAACGAAGGGTAAATAGTGTCAGGCTCAGACAGACGCAGAACACATGAATAGTTTTAAGTAGTTGATAACTGATCATCGGCTGCATTTTTTCCTGTATTTCTACCCCCTGATTTAACGTAATACGGCGACCGCCTTGATCAAGGCATACACCAGCATTCCCGGACGCAATTGCAGACGATCCACCGCCCGGTCACTGATCCGCCCCAGCAAGAGTGTGTCTGAATCCAGTTGCAGCCGCACCAGTACCCCTTGTGGCTGTGCCAGCAATTCCACAATGGTAACCGCCAGTATATTCTGTAAACTCAAGTATTGTGGAGGCATCAGCGCCAGGCTGACATCACGCGCCAGCACCCGTACCCGCAGCATCGCCCCCAGGGGTTTAGCCACCTGGCCAAGCCACAATTGACTGTCACCAACACGCACCGCCGTCATTCGATAGCGACTGTCATGCTGCTCTACAATCGTTTCCAGGACTACTCCGGCCTCATCTCCCGGAAGCAATGGCCAATCCGGTTGTGCCAACACCTGCGCCATTTTCCCCATGCTAACGATCGCTCCGGCCTGCATAATCAACAGCGCATCGGCCAGACGCACCAGTTCATCCAGCACATGACTTACATAGAAAACCGACAGGTGCAATTGCTGCTGCACGGCTTCAATGATATCCAGTAGTTGTGCTTTGGCCTCGGGATCCAGTCCGGTCAATGGTTCATCCATTAATAGCAATCGGGGTCGCACTAACAGGGCACGCGCAAGGGCCACTCGCTGTTGCTGCCCCCCGGACAATTGTGCTGGATAACGGTTCAACCATTGGGAAACCCCAGTCAATTCAATAATATTTTCCACAAAGGCTACGTTTTCCCGGCGCATCCGCCTTTGGCCGAATCCAAGATTTTTCTGGACCG
Organism: Pseudomonadota bacterium; assembly: GCA_021781515.1. Classification (GTDB taxonomy): domain Bacteria; phylum Pseudomonadota; class Gammaproteobacteria; order Pseudomonadales; family Moraxellaceae; genus JAJXWR01. Next base: position 10,398 of record JAJXWR010000034.1, on the reverse strand, counting down.
TTAAATGCGGAAATAACCGTCCCTCCTGAAACACATAACCCACGGAACGCTGATGCGCTGGTAAAAAAATACGGCTATCCTGCCAGATTTCTCTGCCAATCCTTAAAAATCCCTGTGGATGCACCAGACCACTCAAACAACGTAATAACGTCGTTTTGCCTGAACCCGAGGCACCGTAAATGCCGACAATCCGGCCCAGGGGCGTTTTAACGGCACAATTGAGGCTGATCCCCGGAGGATTCAGAACAAATGACCACTCCAACGTCTCCGTATCAACCACGACGCAGAGTCCGGTACTGTAGGAACTGAATACACACCAATGCCAGAAAGCTGAACAATAACAAGCCCAGTGCCAACTGTTGTGCCTGTGGATACTCAAAGTTTTCTACATGATTATAAATCTGTATCGACAACACCTGAGTGCGACCAGGAATATTCCCCCCCAACATCAACACTACCCCAAATTCACCCAGCGTATGCGTAAAAACAAGCAACACAGCACTCAATATGCCGGATCGACTCAGTGGCAGCGCCACCTTGAAAAACCGGGAGCATGGGCCCGCTCCCAGTGTCGCCGCAGCTTCCAGCAATGCCACGGGTACCGCCTCAAAGGCAGACAGCAGGGGTTGCAATACAAAAGGAAGGGAATACAACACGGAAGCCAGCACCAATCCAGAAAAACTGAAGGGTAAAGGATCCAGCCCCAAGCGTTGCGACCACGTACCTATTAACCCACGAGGACCCAACAGTTCCAGCAGATAAAACCCCAGCACGGTCGGCGGCAGCAACATCGGCAAGCCAGAAACCGCCACGATCAGCGCTTTGCCTCGCCACGTCGTTTGTGCCAGCCACCAGGCCAAGGGAATCAACAACAGCAGCAGAATCAGTGTCACCGTGCTGGCCAGCCGCACACTGAGACCAATAGCTACCTGATCCGCATCACTGAGGGTGAACAGCATAACCAAACCCCCGAATCAACCGCTGCGTCGCTGCACTGCGCAAATAGCGCATCCATGCCAGCGCCGCCGGTTGATTGCTGGCATTTTGCAACAATACCGCCTTCTGATCTAATACAGAATACAGTGTTTGTGGTACTACCCATAGGGAACCGGGTAAGACTTTACCCGGATGTAACACTTGTGCCAAAGCTACGAAACCCAGTTCGGCATTTCCACTTTGTACAAATTGCCATGTCTGATTGATATCTTCACCCTGTACGATCAATGGTTGCAACGTCGATTGCAATCCCATATGTTGCAATACCTCCATGGCGGCTGCCCCATAGGGAGCGTTTTTCGCCTGCGCCACGGCCAGATGCCTGAATCTACCCGATTGCAGAATACGCCCCTGTTTATCAACCAGCGCCGGATCAGCTGACCACAACACTAACACCCCGGTTGCATAAGTAAACAAGGAGGAAGCGACTGCCCGGTGTGCTTTAATCAACCGTTGCGGTGTCGCACTATCGGCTGCCAGCAACACCTGAAAAGGTGCCCCATTAACAATCTGAGCATACAACTGCCCCGTTCCTGCCGTGGAATATACGACATGAATTCCTGTTTTATGATAAAAATCATTACTCAGTAACTGCATCGGCGCACTGAAATTTGCTGCCACTGCCACACGCACCAGCGCCTCCTCAGCATCGGCACTCCCGAGCAGACACTCTGGCACAAAAATACCCAGAACAATAATCTGACAGATCCTCCAGCCACGTTTAAATAATTGCAGCATGCTCAATCCCCCGACCCATCTCCCACAAAGTTTCATGAAAATTTAATGAAGATTTCATGAAACTTTTCTAGATATTGCTTCAGTATTGCAGCCTGTACGGAAAAACGATACATTTCACAAACAATACATTTCACAAGAATTTCCAATTAAAAAAAATTTCAAGAATTTTCAAACACAAGGACATCACCGGGATGGATTTCTGGTCAGATCTGACAAAGTGGCAGGGCGATCAACGTATTGCTCTGCTAGAAGCAATTTCCCACACAGGCTCTATCACCAGAGCGGCACAACAACTGCATCTATCCTATAAACACGCTTGGGATCTGCTGCACGGTCTGAGCAACCTGGTCGGCCAAGAACTGTTGATCAGCCAAAGCGGCGGACGTCAAGGTGGGGGAAGCGCACTGACCCCCCAGGCCAGAGAACTCATCCACACCTACCGTTTACTGGAATCCGAACATCGCTCCCGCCTACCGCAAGCATCCGGTGCCAATGCCTGGACCTCGCTGCGCTGGCAGACTTCTGCCCGCAATCATTTCATCGCCACGGTTACTGATCTGCAAAACAGCGGTCTTGAAGTCATGGTTCAGGTAACCCCGGAACGCAGCGCCGCCTGGCAAGTGGCCATTACTTACAACTCGGTACAACAACTACAACTGGTTCCCGGGAAAAAAGTACACGTACTTTGCAAGGCCTCGGCGATTCAACTGCATCCGGCCACCCCCTCGACGAATGCTGCTGCCCCGCCCAATGCGATGCCTAATTTTTTTAAAGGCATTGTACTGCGCATCCAGCGCCAGGAACCATTGGCCGAGGTCAGTCTGCAAACTGGATCACCGCTTTTTTTGCACAGCCTTTGTCACTGCACCTTGCTCGACTCCCTTGGCCTGAGTGAAGGTGAAATTGTGTATTTCAGTTGTGATCCGCATGCACTGCTGCTTGGCGTACTGCAAGAATTCTGAAGCTGTTGCCAACCAGACGGCCGTTGCTTAAAAAGGCAGCCTGGCTGTTGCCAACCAGGTATGTTTTTGGGTCTGAAACGCCGTGACCGGACGTTGGTATGCCAACCCCAGCACCAGTCCCACCCGATGCCACAACGGCTGGCGCCAGATACACCCAGCGGTTGCCAGTCCCATCCGTTCTCCAGAAAACGCACCACCGCGCCACTGGGTCTGATTATATTCAATTTCAGGCCAGAAAGCCCCTAAATGCACTTGTAGTGCCGTATTCCAGAGCAAGGTGTGCCCTAGGCGATTGACTGCATTTGCTGGCAAACTATAGGCCAGCGTCGATTGCACATCCACTATGCCCTGCCCTTTACCAACAGCCAACGTTGGTGTATAAATCGCCGCCTGATTACCGGAGTTGGCAGAACCGGTGGGTAATGAGCCGCCGAGAAATGCCGTCACAATATAATTACCAGAAGACTCATTGGCAGCAAGCAGACGGTATTTCAGTAAAAACGAACTGTCGGCATACCCGTCACTGGCATTATGCCCGGGATGCTCCATGTAGGCAGGCGCACTGAGCGCCACTTCCAGTGGTAATCCGCCAGCCACCAGTTCCAGACCTTTGCCATTGCCATAATTATCCAGTAATGCGCCGGTTTTTAACTGGGTTTGCAGCATATCCACTCGATATTCCTGCTCCAGACGCGGTGTTACGGTCACCAATGGCGTTACCCAATGGGGTTGTTCCGCCTGCGTAGCGGACACGTCATCCAGCCAGTCTGCTTTCGCCAGGGATGAAACCAATAGAATCCCGCCCCACCCCATGACGCTGTAAAAACACTTTTTCGATTTACCCACGAGCATCCATTGTTGCACCTCCATCACTCCTGAAAAAACCCAGTGCCTTCTTCACTCCGGATTCATAACGTTATATATTTTATTATATAACCTAAGGTGCAGGGATATTTCCATCCTGGCTGCGGTCATCGGTACTGGATACTAATGCGGACGCAGTACAAAATAGCGCAGATACTGCTGCAATGACTCAAGGGCAGGATTTTTTTTCAGGCGTTGCAGCGAATCCAGGGTTCGCAAGGCTTGCACGTGGTTATTCCGATACAGATAACTGGCAACCTGTGCCAGTTGGACCACAGCCTGTGCTTCCGCCGCATCCGCCAGAGAATAATCAGTGCCACAGCGTGTACAGACACTGGTATTGTGCAGGCGGTTACGGCAGACCCGGCATTTTTTTTCCACTACAGGAGCCATCAATTTCTCTGCAAATAATAAATCATATCAGCCAGTTCGTGCATCAACGGCTGCAGTAAAGCCGTCGCATTCAACACCAGATGCTCTTTGAGAGCCTGTATCATTCTGCGCATCTCCTCTGCATCCTCAGCAGCGATTTCCGGCAGCATACGCTCTGCTTTTTCCATCAATTCCTGAACTTCCGTCTTCAATCGCTGCAAAGCCGGATCAGCATCCGTAAGCTCACTTTCAGGGGTATGCCTCTGTGAACGATCGGCATCCCCCGATAATTCGTCAATACGTTGCCGCACCTTCGCCAGTTCCCCTGCATCCGCCGCTTTCATGGCATTATTGATGGTAATTGACTTCTGCAGACCGGTTCGCTTTTCCGTGGCAGTCACTTTCAAAATCCCATTCAAATCCAGCGTCAGATTGATGAGAATTTCATTACCAGACGGCCTGTTACTCAAACCATTAACAATGAAATCCCCAATTTTCAGGTTTTCATTCAGATACACTGAATCCCCTTGGTAAATATCGATCTCCACTTCTTTCTGTTGATCAAGAATTGTATAAAAAACACTGGTCTTGGTCACTGGTATCGGCGTATTTTTATGGATAATAGGCACATAGCACGTTTCTGAAAAAGTACCCGGTACGAGGGAAGAGGTTCCAAAAGTGTAGGGTGTCACATCCACCAGCACCGTGGCCCTATGATCTCCGGAGATAATACTGCCTTGTAATGCCGCCCCCATCGCCACACACAGATCTGGATTGACTTCTGCATGAACATCCATGCCCAACTGATATTTTAAACGCTCTGTGATACAGGGCGTGCGCGAAGCCCCACCAACCAATAAAACGCGATCAATATGGCGAACACTCAAGCCCGCCTCTTTCAAGGCGGTCTGAATCGCCTCCATTGTTTCATCAATATACGGAGCAATCAGATCTTCATATTCCTGTCGGGAAAACTCCAGATTCAGGTGCACCGGCTTCCCTTGATGTTCCAGGAGATATTCTTCAGAAATCGTTACAAACGGTTCATTGGACAAAATAATTTTGGCGGATTCTGCGGCGCGTTGTAAACGGGCCATGGCACTGATGGATGAGCGAACCGTAGTGATCCCCTGCGTTTCCAGATGCCTGACCAGAAAATCAACAATTTTGCTGTCGAAATCATCTCCACCCAGATGGTTATTGCCATGGCTGGCCAGCACTTCAACAACATCTCCTTCGATGAGCACCACCGAAACATCAAAAGTCCCACCCCCTAAGTCATATACCAATACCCGGTTCTGTAACGATTCCCCATTATTTTTTTTAAGCGGCGAATTTGCTTCCCCATAGGCCAACGCCGCCGCAGTGGGCTCGTTGATGATGCGCACTACTTCAAGCCCGGCAATCTCCCCTGCTTCGTGCGTTGCGCGGCGCTGCGCATCCGAAAAAAAAGCAGGAACGGTGATTACTGCCTTTTTAACAGCCTGCCCCAGGTAAGCTTCCGCCACTGACTTGAGCCGACGCAGGATCATGGCGGAAATTTCTTGAGGCGTAAAAGCATCCACACCTAAATTTAGCCGAACCTCATTCCCCATTTGCCTTTTAACTGAACGGATGGTACGTTCCGGATGCAACATATATTGATTGCGTGCCGCATCACCCACCAACAGTTGATTAGCCGGATCCAGACCAACCACCGACGGCAGCATGAAACTGTCCGGAGTAACAAATATTACTTCAACACGTCCCTGACGAACTACCGCAATCTCAGAGTTCGTTGTACCAAGGTCAATCCCTACAATTAGTTCACTCATCATGACGTTGCGCTGAATCCTGCACAGGCAGGGAGGGATAGCCTCCGTTATTAAACGGCCTCTCTCTCGCATTCTCCTTATATATTCATGGCTATCTGGTTAGAAAATTCCTGATGTTCATGATGGCCATGCCGCCACTGTATGTGGCCGCCATTACAGCCTGATACATCATACTGTCGCAACTGATGGTGTTTCAGGGACACTCCCCCAACGGTTGACAATAACTTCAGCGACCCGCAAGACCTCCAGATCCCAATAAAAACCCGTCCGGATTTCTCGCAACACAATACCTTCCTCCTGTAAACGATCTGATTCAACCCCAACAGCCCGCATACACTCAGGATTCAGCGGCAATCCCACACTGGATATAGAGCGGACTCCATAGTGCTTTAACAAATCCTCTAGTCGATTCAATGTCATTGTGGTGCCCGTGCGCCAATCAACCACCTCTGTACGCCGTAACAGAAACGACCACACACTCCACTTGACAACCGCAGGCTTAAACCGGACGGCTGCCTGTAGACGATCAAACAAATCCAGCAGATGTAACAAAAAACCGCGGACAATCTTACGTTCATTGACCGATGCGTGCACCTGCTGTTGTTCCATTCGACTATGCAACACATTGATCTGCTCTAGAAAACGCTGACGCTCTTCCTGTATCACCTCCATCATTTTATTATTTTGACGGGTCATATTACGAAGTTCAGTTTTCAGTTCTGCCAATTCCTGAAAAACACTGTATAAATCGGCCCGATCATTGATGTCTTCCGGACATTTGTCCGCACCATCCACAAACGTCACCACTTTATTCTCAGGATTCTCAGGATTCCCTGCTCTGTCACTCCAGTCCGCAGATTCATGAGCAGAAGACTGAATCAGCCAATCTTCCAAAGTTCTGAGCAATTGCTCAACCGGTGGTGAATCCAGACTCGTCATCTTCGTTGTTGCTCCAGAAGGTTCGAACCCTTAAAACATGAGCCGCCTACGGCATTCAGTCTGTTGTTCAGTAGCACATTTTAGGACTGTATGAAAATCAACTAACAGGCAACAAAAGTTGATACAGGGTTTTCAGGTCAGGCCGGTAATGTGCCGGGGAAGCAGCTAAGGGTAGCAATACATCCTCGGCATCCGGCAATTCTGCATGAAGTAAGAAATACTGACTGCGTTTTTTTTCGTCAGAAATACATTCATAAGCCTGACGGATCCTTAAAAAACGTTGCTCATTCTGTTCCGGAGGACACTGACGCACGGCCTCAAGATAGGCCTGTCGAATTTCCTTCTCAGTCGCTTCTTTGTTCACACCTAATACACGATAGGGATTCATGATTTACAATATCTCGCCGGTCAGAACCTAGGATTTAATTTAACAAGCTCATTGAAATATGTTCGCAACTGTGAAACTTTCATGCCGGTTACAGTGTCGCTGCTGTTGCCACTGATACTGCTAACAAAATCAATTAATCCTGATACATCAGACTTGGGAATAAAGTCTATATCCATACTATCATCGCAAAAATCAATGTCATCACAAAATTCACTGTCATCTTCGTCGTCATGTGAGTCACAATCATTTTCAAATTCTATTGGAGGAAAGACTGTGTTGTTTTCGACGTTTTTAATTTTTTCCATAATAAATCGAGACAAAATAACACGTTCCTTGTCTTCCAATGTGGCCACAATTTCATACGCTTTGTCCAGAACATTTAAAAAAGAACCGCGGCAACAATGGCGGACAGTCATTAAATGCACTATGTGTATACAGTCAACAATGGTCCCTTCCGCAGATTCAGAATTAAAGAATGGCAGCATGTTGTTAACAAGATTAGACTGTTCACAAATAGTGAGATGTACAACAATTTTTTTCAATAATACGGGTGTCATTTCAGGACTGGAGAGCCAGTTATTCCATTCAGCCATCCCTTCCTTGCCAAAATCAATAGTCCCATTACGGCTGAGTACGCTGATCACCTTGCAGACACTATCCACCTCTGCCGGATGGAAGGGCGGCAACACGGTGCCCATACAAGAGTGCAGCAGCGCAGGTGGAATAGTCCCAATACGTTCAGCAATGCCATAAATCATCAAACGCAGGGCTGTTGCCTGACTTCTGTCAGCATTTTCCTGCAAGGCAACCAAAATATCTGGGGGCGCACGGCGAAACAGAACACGCACGATATCCACTTGCCACTGTTCCTCGGGCGAGTTCGATAATTGCTGCACCATTTCCAGCCAGGCATCATCCAACTGTTCCTCAGTGGCTGCGTAAATGCTTTGCATCAGCGTGTACCGGATTTTCAATTTGATTGAATTATCCAATGAATCAACAAGCCGTATTTTGTTAGTCAAGTCCAGTAGTGGTTGCATATTCCCATCTTGCAGGGCATCTTCAAGTTGCAGCAAGAGTGCAGGAATACAGTCAGGAATATGTGTCAGTGCTTCCTCTATCAGCAATTTGCATTGATCTGGTTTTTTGATGCGTTTGTAAAAACCAATCATTTCAGCATAGGATTCCCATCGCTGCGGATCATGCTGAATATACAACTCACCAGTTTTTTCAATTAAGGATACAATGAGTCTTGGAACAAAATCATCATTTATTCCTAATATTTTTAATATGTTGGCATAAATCAGTGAAATAACCTCAGAAGGCTTGTTCTCCTGCTGACTGCGAACCAATAGTGCACCCCAGCTTCGTATATTTTCAACTATATTGGATATACTAAAAAAAGGAGAGTTTTCAGATTCATATTGATGGTTTAAATACAACGCCTGAATATGTAAGCTATCCCATGGAGACAGCGGTCCTGCAACTTTTTTCAGTGAACCCAGCCGGTTTGTTTTAGCCACTGGCACTATAGCGCAACCAATTTCCTGCAAGTACTCTTTTGGCAAGATTTTGTGATATTTTAACAGAACATCCATGGCGAGATCTCCTGCATTCGAGGAGGTCAACGCCTGCGCCATTTCTTTAATATAGGGATGTAACTCTATTGAATAGCCCAGTACCCTTAATAAGGCATCACAATACCCATCAGGCATCGCCGATATTTCTTTGAACCATTGCAGTTCGGACAACAAAGCATCAGCCAATAGACGACGCAACCCTGGAAAGCAGGTGTCCGGTTGAACTTGTGCCAACATTTTCGCAGCTTCTGCTGAATCTCCCTGTGCGAATTTCAGTAAGCCATTTAACAACCAAGACACATCCCGAAATGGTGAGCGAAAGGATATTTTTTTCAATGCCTGTTGCAACCCAGCATCATCGGAGGCACTATAACAGGCCAATGCTTGGCAGACCGCCTCGCTGTCTTTGAACTGAACAACAGATTCTGACAGACTGTTACGTTTTTCTTCGGGCAGGGTAAGCAGCCAAGGCAATAAAAATCTTTCCAGCCGCTGCGTTAGATCTGGCTCCAGAGCGGGCGCACTCAACAGATCCACTGCAGTTGACCACTGTTTTAAAAGGATAACCAACTCTACATAAAGGTCGTCAACTACAGGTAACTCACAGGTCGTAGCACGCACCTGGCACAACAACAAGCCCTCCTTGAACATTCCAGTGGCAATCAGTTCCTTTATTCGCCCTTTGTAGGCATCTGCCAATAAATGATTCCAGTGCGCCTCCGGTTCATGTTTTTTTAGTTTCTTTAATAGATCAATCGCACTACTGAACTTTCCTGAATTCAGATAGGCTTGCGCTGAAACTCGCATATTTTCCAGAACAGCAGTGGACACCTGTTGATTAACATTCTGTTTCGTAGTTTTTTTATTGCTTTTCATTCACTTACACCGAAATCCAACCATATTTTCATGAAAACAGGAACTAACCCTTATAACCATATGCATCATAGTTAGCGGTAAGCTTCCCGTCTGATCACCCAGATACCCCTTAACTCGTGCGCTATTCTATCTGATTTTCTCCCTTCAAGCCAAAACTCATAAAGGGGGCGGCTTTTTAATCGGTCATCAATTCCCTGAACACTCCATCGATTTCCTCTAACCATTTAGTTTCATAGGATACATCAATTCCAAAACGCAAACCGCTTCGGAAATTCACAAGGATTTTTTGCTGCTGGTTTTCGGTTAATGCTGAAAAATCGGCGACAGGAGCCTGACTCAGGTCATTAGGTTCAAATTTGACCAACCCCCCGCCATACTCCCTGCGCTGCGCCTGAAACAGTTGTCTGGCCCAGGGAGTGAGCAGATAAGCCATCAACAGATCCATAAAATCATGACCACTTTCCAGTGGATAGATCCCATGAAATGCCGTTAAATGCCGAAAACCCGTCAGATTGCGCACAAAACGCAGACCGTTACGATTGAACACTCCCGCCAGTATTGGCGCATTTGCGATGGCTTCGGTCGCATACCAGTGCTTACGGTGCCGCGGCAAATAACACTGATGCACTCCCATTGCTTTGCCCTGCTGTAAATAAGCCATCAATGCCGGCGAATGCTTTGCAGGAGGGGATAGCAGATAAACTTCGCCCCCTGAATCCCGGCTACTGCACCAGTGCTGTTCACTGAAGTAAAAATCCTTAACGTGTCGCGCCTTGCTGATCACAGGCTCCAGTTCACTGGCAGTCAGTCCCAGCGCATCAGCTTTCGCCTGGGTTAATAGAAAAAAATCATTGGCCCCGGTAGCAATT